>DAICSO010000009.1:0-29793 GCA_027368075.1 bacterium | reverse complement strand
GGGTCCGTGGGCCATAATCGGGTCGAATGCGCTGGGAGGCGCCATTTTTGTCTATGATGGGGCAATTGACTACCCTGATTCCACACGGGCCTGGAAACTCATTGAAAAAAATAAAATTACCCTCCTTGGGCTTTCCCCTACTTTTGTGAGACTGATGAAACATAGGGGGATCAGAGAGCAGATGCTCGGAATCAGGGTATTTGGGTCCACTGGAGAACCATGGGATAACGAATCATGGATGTGGCTGTTCGAGCAATTGGGAGGATCAAGCACGCCCATATCAAACGTTTCCGGCGGCACTGACATCGTTGGATGCTTTCTGGCTTCAAACCCTGCGCTGCCCCTTAAGCCGAGATGTCTCTACAGGGGGCTGGGAATGGATGTCTCGGTGTTCGATGAAGAAGGCAATGAGGTGTATGACACGGTTGGATACCTTGTTTCTAAAAGTCACTGCCCTTCAATGACGAGAGGAATATGGAAAGATCCAGAAAAATACAGGGAGACATACTGGGGAAAATTTGGGGATGCCTGGTCCCAGGGGGATTGGGCAGAGATGGATCGGGATGGCTATTTCTATCTTTACGGCAGATCTGATGAAGTGATTAAGGTTTCAGGAAAGCGGGTTGGGCCAAACGAGATAGAGAATGCCGTAATGAAGGTCAAAGGTGTGCTGGAGAGCGCTGCAACGGGCATACCTGATGATATTAAAGGAGAAGCCATATGCGTCTTCTACCTTGGGACTAACGAGGAAGCCATAAAACGCAGTATCGCCGAGCAGATGGAGAATGATCTTGGAAAATCCTTTTCCCCGAAATACATAATTCACCTTGAAAAACTGCCAAAAACGAGAAATGGTAAGATCATGCGAAGGATACTTAGAAAAGCTTTCATGGGTGAGAATATTGGCGACACCAGCAATATGGAGGACCTTAACATAATAAACGAAGTTTCCATTATAGGCAACAGGATGAGGTCAGGAAATCATGGAGACTGACCGGTTTCTTCCTGATTTGTTTCCGTTCCCTTCCCGTTTACTTTAGAAATCAGGCTTTCATACTCTTCCTGATTTATTATGCCTGACTTGAGCATTTCCTCTATCATACCGGCGTCTGCTTCTGCCCGGGAAAGACTTGCCGAGTCGGGAATGACAGCCTTTTCTTCCACGCTTGCCTGCGCTGGCTCGTTTTCCCCTATCTCCCTGGTTGTAACCTTGCCGTACGGGAAGTATAGCTTCGTGATATCCATATAGGTATAGATGTCTTCCAGCTTCTCTATTATCTTTCCCTCGTCTACTTCCATGAGGTCTGAGAACTTGGCACGCTCGTAATAGTTCAGGCAGAAACTGGTTATCTTTTTCAGGACGGTAAACCGGCTTTCCATTTCCTTAGGAAGATTTGCTGGGAGAGATTTAACTGACTCCAGAAAAATGACTGAATCCATCATTGAATCTTCAGGAACATTGACGTTCATTTCCCTGAATGACCTGGCAAGAAACTGCCTCGCTGTTTCCCTTCCAGCTTGCTTGAGTCCAAAAAAGCGTATATAATCCGCTTTCACAGCATTGAATGAGTTTATTATGGCATCCCGTGGGTTATTATCACCTATCAACTTCCTTGCTTCAACAATGGGCGGAGTGTCACCGACCGTGATCACCTCTATCTTTGTTCTTACCTCTTCTCTCTGCTTCTTTCCTGGTTTTTTATTGAAAAGCTTTACCATAACATATCTACTCCACTACGAATATACTAGTGATCTCCATTGAACCTCTTTCTCAGGTTCTCGTACTCTTCATTGGAAATCGTTCCCGATTCCTTCATCTTCTTTAGCCTCTGCAACTGCTTCTCCTGATCAGGCGCTGCAGGCTGCGTTTTTGCAGGCAGTGGCTTGCTAACTTCCACAACCGGGGCGTTCTCGATCGTGTATATTCTTCCAACGAGTGCACCGCCTATGAACCCACCAGCCATTGCAGGTATGATGAGATTCACCACTGATGTGATTATTGCCGCCGTCATGGTCAAGTGGCTATAAGTCGTCATCAGGGAAACAAGCAAAGTGACATATGGACCGGTGCCGAGATTATGTGTTATAAACGAAATGACGGCGGAATATTCATAAGCAGACAGCAAAACAATGACTGCTGCCACTATCGCTGATCCGACAAGTGCGCCGAAAGTTCCCTTTGAAGTGCGTCGCGCAACAACCCCAGCTATGACGCCGGCTATCAGCGCGTAAACGAAATAGAACAATCCAAGGACCAGCATAAGCAGCAGGGTGGTTATCAGACCTGCAAGCATGCTTCCCTGATCATTATCGTCCATTCAAAGCGTTAACTAATTAGAATGTATATAAATATTTCCCACATCATCTTATGCATATCGATCTGTATGTCCATCAGTGTTCAGAGGATTTTATAATCCGTTTCGCATACAGATTCATGTCCCTCGAGTCTGAAGTGAGGCTATTATCTGATGGGAATTTTACACTTGATCCGGGAGCTATCTTCGGCATTGTCCCCCGGCCGGTGTGGTCAAAAGCGTTCACTGCGGACTCGAATTTCAGAATAAGACTTGCACTGAACATACCGTTGATCATCAATGGCTCTTACACTGCACTTCTGGATTCCGGAATTGGCGATCTCGAAGACGAGAAGTTTAAAAAGATATACGAAGTGGAGAAAGGAGAAAAGTTGATCAATCAGATCCAGACTTTCGTAAATCCTGATGATCTCAATTTCATTGTTCATTCGCATCTTCATTTTGACCATATGGGGAATTCATTCTCTTCGGATGGAAAGCCATTTTTCAAAAGGGCGAAACTAATTGCACAGAAGGAGGAAGTTTCAGCGATGAGGCACCCAAACGAGATCACAAGAAGCAGTTATAGAAAATATCCAAAAACACCGGGAGGGTTCCATGCAATTGATGGATCAGTACGCATAAAGGACGGGCTTCACGTCCTGAAATCTGGCGGTCACACCAGTGGACACCAGATTATTATCTATAGAACCGGCACGGAAGAGCTTATTTATTTTGGCGATCTTGTTCCAACTTCATTCCACCTCAAACTCCCTTACATAACAGCAATCGATGGTTTCCCCATGGATACACTCTACTGGAAGAAGAAGCTCATATCAAAGGCCATCAGGGATCACGCACTTTGCATTTTCAATCATGATACACAAGTCAAGGCTGCCTATCTCAGTGGAGAGACGGGTAACCCGAAAATAGAGAGTGTTGATCTCTAGATCGAGATGTCAACCTGATCCGAAAGGATCATGTCCATTGCCAGCTCTGCTATGTCAGTGGCATAATGCCCGATCCTGGTAACCTCTTCCATTGATGTTGAAAGGAATGATACGTTCTTATCCCTCTTGAACTCATTCAGCTTTTCACGTTTCATATCCGATATTTCAGCTTTCCTGCCTATCAAGCCGTTCAATATGGAATAATTCCTGGCGTAGAATGCATCAACGGATTCCTGATACAGGCTGAATGATGTCTGAAGGGGACCCAGGATGCCATCTGCATTTGCAGAATGCTCCGAATTATTCTCAAGCCAGAGCTTGCATATGTTCACGGCATGATCCGCGATCCTTTCCAGAATCCTTGACACAATGAGGTAAAAAATGTTGAACTCTCTTTCATTGCCCTTCTTTCGGACTTCCCTGTAAATGTACCACTGATACCGGTCAACATCATCATCCCTGTCAACAACGCTGCCGAACAGGGCGTTATCCTTTCTCTTTATTGCCTCAATCACGTCAGCTATCATGGTTGTGACGTTGAGGGACATTCTCCTTATCGCATTGGGTATCGGAAAGGACGATGAATCAAGAACGTTCTGCAGTACTATTGAGTCTGATGATTCCTCGAATATCTCGACTCCCATTACGAGCTTTGAGAACTTCCTAATTTCGTCCCTTAGGGCTGAACCCATATAATCCTTGCATTTAACCACAATTGTATCGAAATTGGAGATATAGAGGGAAGTCAGTGTCCTATCCAAGACTTTGAGATCAATGCTGTCCTTGATCCTGAGTGTCTTGACGTTCTCCTTGCTGTTAGACTTGTTTGATGATACAAGAATGTCTCCATTGATATCCTCCAGCCTGACCTCGCTTCCCTTGGTCAGCTTATTCTCCTTTATCCATTCTGATGGTAAGGAAACTATATATGTAGATCCTCCGGTGAGCTGAATCTTCCTAACGGTTTTACTCATATATAAGTTATTGAATTTCTATATATATTACTTAGGATTTTTTTACCGGATCATGTCGTCTGCTATTTGAAATGCTTCTTGCGAGAAACACACCTATTAGAAATATTAGTTCGAAAATTACCAGGTCACTGATGACATAACTGGGAATGTTGTCTTCAAAATATGTTGTCTCATATGTGTTGATAGGACCCTGTCCATTGGATATATATAAGCTGCTGTTAAGGGAGAAGTTATAAGTGTAGATGCCTGCGGACAGATTGTCACTGTTGTAATAGAATGTGTAATCACTGGCAGATTTGTTTATATGATTTATTCGCGATGCATGAATTACAAGATTTGTCGCTCCGTTGGTTATATTTATAGTTGGATCAAACTCACCTATGTTAACGGGAGAACTCGCATTGACAACCATCGTGAAATTATAGTCCCTGTTCACGCCGGAAAATGGGGTGACGTAGGTTGTAATTGTTCCGAAAGAGGATGTGCTTGATATGGGAAGTTGCTGATAGCTGTACACGTTGTCAGAAAAAATAGCAGCGGCGAGAATTGCGACGATTATGAAGATCATCAGGCTGCCCAGTATCCTTGTCTTGATCCTGTACATTTTCGTATAATGCATCACTATGAAAACTGCAACAGGAACCATGAAAAGCAGTATCTCAGAAATGAAAAGGGATGCATAAATAAGGATTACAGAAGCGATTATTGAGATGATGGGAGCTGTAACACGATTATTCTTAACTATGAATTCACTTAATTCGGACAATGGCTCCGTAACCATAGATCACTATTTAGCGTTTTTGAAAAATACGAACATCCGAATATCTCGTTAAACAATATCACGGGGCAGCGGATGACCGATGGCTGATCTATATTGCTGGTTTCATATTACCAGAGACAATTGATTATCTTCCCACCTTGAATTTTACAACACGTTATGAGCTACAGTAATATTAATTATTAACAATTCATTGCTCTTTCATGCTTCCAACCATCGAAGAACTGAGAAAGATGAGAAAAAACCTGGGAATCAGCCAGAAGGAGCTGGCAAGGGTAAGCGGAGTCAGTCAGTCCTACATTGCCAGGCTTGAGAAAGGGAGCATTAACCCTGCATATGACAAAATCAGGAAAATATTTGATTATCTGAACAGATCAGGGCAAAGAGCGAAGAACATGGACCTTACAGTGGAAAGCATAATGACAAAGACCTTGATAACCTGCTATCCCACGGATTCCATAATGTCTGCACTCAACATAATGAGGCAGAGGGGTTATTCCCAGCTTCCCGTAATAACGCATGACGGAAGGACCGTGGGAACCATAACAGAATCAGATGTCAACGATATGCTGATCAAGGGCGCATCCATAGAATCTCTCAAGAATCTCCTGGTTAGAAAAGTTATGGGAAGCACCCTGCCTCAGGTTGATAAATCAAGCCCCGTTTCGATGATCTATCCCATGCTCAAGTATTCGAGCGCAGTTCTGGTTACCGACGGCGGAGAACTCAGAGGGATAGTTTCCAAGGCTGACATTCTTAAGGCGGTAGAAGAATATGCCTGATATACCGCTTGAAATATTCCAGTCCATAGTTTTTTTCATTCCTGCCTATGCTGCTAATCCTGGTGCAGTAATATTTGGGGGGCACGGAATAATTGATCGCGGAAAGAATTTTATTGACGGAAGGCGGATATTCGGGGACGGAAAAAGCTGGAGCGGATATTTTGGCGGAATATTTTCAGGTACGATACTTGGAATAATTCTGTACGTGATTATTAACTACACATTTCCTGGCTTTGGAAATTTTGGCCCGACAATAGCCGCTTCACTTGTGCCGCTGATATCAATGTCTGCGGGGTCGATTACCGGTGACCTGGTTGGTTCATTCACAAAGAGACGTATGAACATCAAGAGGGGTGGAAACGCTTCGTTACTGGATCAGCTTCCCTTTGTGCTTATGGCCCTTCTGTTCCTTTTCCTATTCAGCAGATCATTCTTCATGACATACTACGGTAACATTGTTGGTGCACTCACTGTAATAATCCTGACCCCACCGCTGCATAGAGGAATTAATATTATAGCATTCAGGATGCACATGAAGGACGTTCCATGGTAAACGAGGTCAAGATGGTGATAGCCTTCAGGAAAGATATTGATCTTGGGAAGGGAAAAATTGCAGCCCAGGTTGCTCATGCTGCTGTAAGTTGTGCTCTTCAGGCGGAGAAACATGATAAGAAACACTTCAGGGAATGGACAAAATCAGGGCAGAAGAAGGTCGTAATAAGGGTAAATGACATAGAAACGATTTATGTTCTCAAGAATCGCGCAGATCAGGCCGGGATAATAAACTCACTGATAACAGACGCTGGCCTGACGCAGATTCCACCTGGAACTGTAACCTGCCTTGGAATGGGACCATATGAATCGGACAAACTGGATGAGATTACTGGAGAATTCCCTCTCCTCTAGGTTCTGATCTAGATTGGGGCCAGGGCGTTTTCGAAATCAGCGACTATATCCTCAATGTCCTCTATTCCACAGGAAAACCTGACAAGGGAATCCTCAATACCCATTTTCAGCCTCTCCTCACGCGATATCTTTGAATGACTTGTGTCGACCGGCAGCGTGATGAGGCTTTCTACGCCACCCAGACTTGGAGCTGCAGACGCAATAGTCAGATTTGCAATGAACTTCCTTGTCTTTTCTATACCGCCGGCAATCTCAAAAGAAATCATTCCACCATATCCTGATAAATTGCTTCTTGCTACATCGAAAAACTCAGATTCCTCTATTCCAGGATAGAATACCTTTCGTATCTTTTTATGCTGTTTCAGGAATTTTGCAAGTTCCATTCCGTTGGTGTTGTGCTTTGCCATCCTTAGGCCAAGTGTTTTTAGTCCCCTGAGTGCCAGGAAAGACTGCAATGGATCTGGAGTTCCTCCAAGGGATTTTCTCAACGATGATATTCCAGGAAACAGTTGCGTACCTGAACCTACAAGTCCAAGAATGACGTCACTGTGCCCGGAGATGTACTTTGTTGCGCTGTGTATGGCTACGCTGGCACCAAGCGTAATTGGCTTCTGGTTGAATGGCGATGCGAATGTTGCATCCACCAGGAGCGGAATGTCAAATTCGCCGCATATCCTCGATGCATTGCGTATATCTGCAACCATCAGAGTGGGATTTGTAATAGATTCCGTATATACAGCCGAATAACCGGAGCAATCAAATTTACCTGCGTTGAAATCCCTTATGGAAATAAAATCAACCGAGAATCCATAGTTCTTCAGCGTCTGTGCGAAGAGCATCTGTGTCTGCCCGTAGAGTTCTCCAACGGACAGGAGCTTTCCACCCTTTCCAAGTATTGCTATCACTGCTGTGCTAATAGCAGCCATACCGGACGAAAATGCCAGCCCCTCCTCTGAACCCTCCAGTGCCGCATATTTGAGTTCAAGTGATTGGGTTGTAGGATTTCCCCATCTCGAGTAGATGTATGGTTCATTCCTCGTGTGATCGATGTATGCTTCCTTATCATAGTTTGGGAATACGAACGTTGAAGTTTCAAATATAGGGGTGGTTATATTGCCAAATCTCTGGTCCTTTAGCTCCCCGGACTGCACCGCCTTCGTGTTGAAGCCATTAAAATTGTCGGATCGTACCATATTAATATATTCACAGATCGCTTAATAATTATTCACAAAGATCAATCTTTCTTGCCTGATGATCTTCCTGCGATAGGTATGGCGACCAGACTGAATATGCCTGCGGCAATAAAACTGATGGCCAGTCCTTCATTGAATGCACCAGCTGGAATATGTATCCCCGTGCTCAGCGAACCTGTGAAAATGTTCCCGACCGTTGACATTGGAACGAAACTGGCGACAATGGTGAAAACCATGGTCATGCCAACCACAGATCCTATATTGAGGAACAGTGTCCTTATGGATGCAGCAACTCCTCTGTTTCCTGGATCAACGGAGAGCATGAGGGCGGAATTGTTTGGCGTATAGAATATTCCTATTCCGAGCCCTGTCAGGATCATCAACATCGATACGAATGTGTAATCAAATGCGCCGAGTGTCAACGGAAATGCAATTGAGCCCAGACCTACCATTGCGAGCCCAGTGATCTGAAGGGACTTTCCTCCAATGCGTCCCATCAGAGAACTGGAATAATAACTCATGAATCCCATGGCACCTGCATATGGAACCATGAGGAACCCTGCAATTAGAGGGGAGAAGCCGGCAGTTCCCTGCAGATAAAGTATCAGAATGAAAATCAGCGAGAAGCGGGATACAGAATTGAGGAGAGTTGAGAAAGATGCTGAAAAAAACGCCTTACTGCCAAAAAGGTTCATGTTTATAAGGGGATCCACTGTTATTTTCTCTATCAGGGTAAAGGAAACCAGGGAAGCAATTGAGACTACAAGCATAGCAATGATAAGAGGGTCAGTCCATCCGATGAATGGGCCTGTGCTGAGAGAAACTATGATCAGTATAAGGAATGATGAGAACAATATCGCCCCCCTGTAGTCAAACTTCCCGGGGAGAAGTTCCCTCTTGACTTCAGTAAGTGTGCGCCATGATATGAAATAACCAACCAGTGCTATGGGGGCATTGAAGAAGAATATTGTCCTCCAGTTAAGGGCAGTTAGCAAACCGCCAATTATCGGACCGATTGCTGTACCAACCCCTATCACAGCGGAATTTATTGCTATGGCTCTTTTCAGTTCTATTGCCTTGAATGTGTCGGTAAGTATCGCAAGACTGTTCGAGAAGAGCAGTGCACCGCCAATACCCTGGATCAGTCTGGAAATTAGGAGCATGTCCGCATTGACGCTGATTCCCGCAGTCATTGAACCTATGAAAAAGAATATGTAACCGGAACTGTAGAGTTTCTTTCTTCCAATTTTATCTGAATATTTGCCGAAAATCGGAGAAAACACAGTCAGGGCCAGGGAATACGAGATCAGTATCCAGAGAACAAGAAAAAATGTGGTGTTCAGTTCAATCATTATGGTTGGGACAGCAATAAGAAGGGAGGTTGAGTTTACAACAGAAAGAAAGGAACCTAGGCTGGAGGTCAGGATTACCTTGTCACCGTATTTCATCTGGAATCTTCAGAAGTTGCCAAACCTTGCAATGATATCCGAAATGCTGTCCATGTAGTCCTTGAATATCCGGATAATGTCTCTTGAGGTGATCACACCAATCAGTTTCCCGTTTTCGAATACAGGTATTCTCCTTATGAGATTCTTGCCCATGATCACTGTAACCTTTTCAGTTGGGGTCTCAGCCTCAACACTGATTATTCCTTCCTTCATTATCTGGCCCAGCGTGACTTTTCTCGGATCCTTCTCCGCCGCAACAATCTTGCTGATATAATCCCACTCCGTGACAATTCCAACCGGTTTCCCACCACTGTCATGTACAATAAGGAAACCAACGTGATCTTGCTGCATTATTTTTGCGCCATCAAGCGCATTTGTATCCGCCGGAAAGGTCCTCGTGTAGTTTTTCATTATATCCTTTGCATACAGTACCATGATAGAAAGGAATCCTTAATTGATATATGAACTAATACTGAAGAGGCAAGAACCTTTTTTAGTTCATACAAGTTGTACCCACGATAAAAATTGTTCATAGCCATCGAGGGTATTGACGGTTCGGGGAAGACGACCCTGTCCAGAATGCTTTCTGCATATCTTAATGAAGAGGGTTTTGAGACGTTCCTGACGCGTGAGCCCACTGATAGGTTCAGGCTATCGATAAAAGATGAGGGGAACACTGATGTTGAAAACGGGGTAAACCTGTTTTTTCAGTTTACGGCAGACAGGTTCAGGCACCAGTTAGAAATTGAGGAGGCAGTTAATGAGGGCAAAACGGTGATATGTGACAGATACCTGCTTTCATCCTATGCATACCAGGGGCCGGTGATTGAGAAATTTTTCGGGACCCGGGAAAAAACCATAGAATGGATGAAGCTTGTCTCCCAGATTATTACAGTAATACCTGACATAACCATATTCCTAAGAATCAACCCGTCAATCGCCCTGAAGAGAATCGCAGGCAGAAAAACGCTCTCCGGATTTGAAACTCCTGAGTTCCTTCAACTGGTAAGTGAATATTACGAATTGCTCACACGTGACTCTGCCATAGCACTGGATGCGGATCGTAAGATCGATATGGTTTTTGATGACCTTATGACGAGAGTGAACAAAAGACTTGGATTCTTCCGTTAACACTATTTTGTTGTAACTATTATTTCATCGGAAAGAATCATTATCGTGTGTTCAGCCTGGGAAATTCTGGAAGTCGAATGCTCCTTTAGCACTGGAAATTGCGATACCTCTTTGCTTCCGATCATTTTCCTCAGGTATTCCTTGTGATCCGGCATGATATCTGCAACCCATCTTTCCGCAAAGGGGACTGCGTTAAAATTTTGGTACAGTATCTCATCTTTTCTTATCTTCGTGCCGCTCAGTATGTATATATTTCCCCCGGGACCATTATGCACCATACCAATCGTTGTGCTTGCAAATGGTTCTATGGCAATTACAGTGTCAGGCTTGATTTGGGTTGCATTCCCGTCATCGTAGTTTGGGATGAAAATTTCGGAGTGGAGATCATACCTCTTTATGCCATGCCCCCCAAGATTCCTAACCGGCTTGAATCCATGAGATGATATCACACCTTCTATGGCTGACCCTACCTGCCTGGCGGAGATCATCGGCCTCAGTGTTCTTATAGCCGCATTCAGTGCTTCCCTTGTGCACTGGATGAGATCGCTGTATTTCCCGCCTTCACCGACCTCGACAGTCGTAGCATTATCACTGAGATATCCATCCACCTGGGCTCCAACGTCTATCTTTACCACATCTCCCGTTGAAAACTGTTTCTGGTCTCCTCGAAATGGAGAGTAGTGTGCTGCCTCATTGTTTATTGACAGGTTGACAGGAAAGGACGGTTTTCCTCCATTATCTCTGATGAATTTTTCTATGCTTTCGGCAACGTCAAATAGTTTTGCCCCCGGAGCGACGAGAGATGCCCCGTATTCCAGGGCCATCTTTCCTAGTCTACCAGCCTCAAGGTATTTTCTCTTTACATCCTGATCCATGAAATTACCAGCTTTTTCTCACAGAATCCTGTATCATTGAATCTCTTTAATAATTTTGCAGACCTGCAGACGAAACAAAAATTATAACTATTCATGGCAAATTATCAATCATGACATGGTACAAAATTCTAAAACAGGATGCGATGAAAGATGGCGATCTGTTCAAGTCAAAAATCGGAAACAACGAGTTGCTCATCATACGGGAAAAGGACAAATTCTATGCAACTAGCCTTTACTGTACCCATGAGCAGTATGATCTCTCTGAAGGCTTCCTCGATAACGGCAACCTGATATGCCCGAATCATTTCGCGACTTTCAGCCCAGAGGACGGCAGCGTCGTCAGCCCGCCGGAGAGTGCAGGTGATATAGGTCCACTCAAATCGTACAAGGTCAAGGTAGATAATGGCGACGTAATGGTCGACATTGCATGAAAGTACTGGTTTTTGCGAAGCAGATACCTGATGTAAATAGCATAGGTTTTGACCCTTCCACAAACAGGATAATCCGGGAGAATGTACCCCTGCAGATGAATTCCTTCGACCGGAAAGCAGTTGAGGAAGCGCTGAGGATCAAGGAAAAATACGGATGGGAAACGGCCGTTGCAACGATGGGGCCACCACCATCGGCGGAAATCATAAACCTGTCGCTCATGATGGGAATTGACCGCGGATTTCTGCTTACTGACAGATCATTTGGCGGATCGGACACCCTTGTGACGGCCAGAATACTTTCATCATTCGTTTCATACTACAAGCCGGATCTCGTACTTATGGGAAAATACTCACTGGATGGTGAAACCTCCCAGGTGCCTCCTGAACTGGCGAAACTATGCAATTTCTCTTTCAAGTCATCGATCTCAAAGCTGGAAATCGTTGGTGATGTATGTACCGCGGAACAGGACGCTGAAAGGAGCATTGTAACATATGAACTCAAACTCCCTGCAGTCATTTCCGTGAGCGAGAAGATAAACAGGGCTAGGGCGGTAAAGCAGGGAACGCCGGATATGAGCGGAAAAGTGGAAATTGTCGACTCGAAAAAATTAGGTATCAGGATTTCGGGGGTTGCCGAATCTCCAACAGTTGTAGCTGGAACAGAACGAATAGAGAGCAAACGTAGGGTCGCGTTCCTTGGATCCGGAGAGAAAGTATATGAGACTGCCCTTCGGATAATTAAAACGCGTTATGCCGGAGATATTGAGAAGGTCGCTGTCACTGAAGATGGGGGAAGGGGCATCGCACTTGGAATTGCCGTTTCTGATAGCATAGTCTCTATGGAGATTGCCTCCAAGAATTTCCAGCTTGCGCAGGCAGAAGGGCTTTCTACTGTTATGATTGGAAACATAGTACCTGCTGAGCTGAGGCGAATGCCAGCGAACAGATATGTCTTTTTGAAGGAAAGTGAGAGCAGATGCATAGCAGAGTTCATTGCAGAATACATAAGAAAGAACCGCCCTAAATTTGTTCTGTACCCTTCGACAGTGGATGGAAGGGAAATTGCAGCATTTGTCGCTGCTGAACTTGGCCTGGGGCTTACTGCTGATTGCGTAGACTTAAGGATCGAAAATGGAAAACTCATACAGTACAAGCCTGCCTTTGGCGGCGGAATAATAGCCAGGATATACTCTAAGACAGACCCACAGATGGCTACTGTTAGACCTGGGATGTTGAGGCGCCTGGAAAGCGTCAGTGAGTTCACTGTTGAAGAGCCGGATATGGTTTCGTGCAATAGCAACGTGAAAAGAATATCCGTGGTGGAGGTACCGCCCCAGTTCAAGCCGCTGAACCAGTCCAGGGTGATCGTCGCTGTTGGAAAGGGAATCAGGAAACCGGATAACATTAAGGATGCAATCCAGCTGGCCGACAGGCTAGATGCTTCAATAGGTGCAACGAGGCCCATAGTTGATTTCGGCTGGATTCCGAGGCAGCAGCAGATCGGCCTCACCGGAATATCGATATCTCCTGATGTTTACATCGCTATCGGGATTTCTGGCAACGATAACCATGTGGTTGGAACAAGGTATGCAAAGAAGATCATAGCAGTCAACAACGATCCTAACGCACCGATTTTCCAGTATGCTGACTATGGAATAATTGCGGATTCCATGGAATTCATTAAGGGATTCCTGGAGTATCTGCAGACCCACTGATAGTACAAAATCATGGTTGATCAGGACTTGATATGACTTTTCACAGATTGTGCCAGAGGGAAGAGATATGCTGAAAATGCAAATATGAAGAAAACCGCCATGAGAAGCGAAAATGCCGGATTCTGACCATCAAAAAGAAATACAAGCCCGCTTATGGCTGCGGCGACAACAAAAATAAAAGCGAAAGCGGTGAATATGATGTCCCTTCTGTTTCCTTGCATCAGCGCCAAAAAGAAGATCAGTACCCCAAGCATCGCAACCAATGCTCCCAATACAATATGTGCCATGAGGGGCACTGCGCCAGAAGACATGAAAAACGAACCTTTTATTGGTTCCGGAATGGATATGTAAAGATTTACTGCCATTCCTATGATAAATTCAATAAGCAGGAGAGTAAACTGGATCATAATGAGCATGCTGAAGATGGGCATTGCCATTCTCTTTCCATCCATGATAGGGTTAATATAGAGTTCAATTAAACTCTTTCTTCATCTGATTCAACTCGAGGAGACTCCCACAGGGATTGAGAGGAATCGAGACTGAAACTGCAAACCTTTCCCGTATCTTACCATTCTTGCTTTTTTCATGCTAACATCTACTTTCTTCTCGCCATTCCTGATAATTACCTGCTTTCCGTAGCAGTGCATGCCGATAACACTGTACCTGCCTTTCTGGAGTTCTATGATGTTGCCAGGTTGCAGATTATATCTCTTCCGCCTTATGAAAGGTTCGAATCTTTTTCTGTTAAGTTGCAGAAATCGGTTATTCCTCATTCTCTGCGTTACCACATACGGAGATGTCCTGATCTGTTCAAGGAACAGGGCTGCCGTCAGCCAGCCTATTGTGGCTGGTGTTATTTTTGATCATATCGATCCCCCAGTTGCAAGCTCCGATGCTTTAGCGTGGAGAAGTTAACCGCGTGGATTATATCAGAGGAGAATTGCCCTGCAGGGAGCCCCATCTTCCCCCATGTTCAGCGGGAGGCACACAAAATCGTAGGTTCCAGGCTGAACGTTGCTCAAAAGAAGCCCCTCCACGATTACTATGTCCTTCCTCATCAGGGTTTTATGGGAGACCGGATCAGGAATTCCGAATTTCTCGATAGAAAGGTAATCAATACCCACAAGGTTTACATTTTTTGTGGCTATTTTTTTTGCAGCTTCTTCTGAGATGTAAGTGAAATCTTCATGAAATGCATCATAAAGCCCGGAATTCTTCGTCTTGAAAAGTATAATCTCCGTTGGATTATCCGGAATGTCTGAAGGCTCAATGCTATCACCTTTTACTTCGATGACCGTTGCCTTGCCCAGAAACTTTCGCAGATCTACCTCATTAGCCTTCCTGCCATCTGGCAGCATATGAAATGGAGCGTCGAAATGAGTGCCGGAATGCGTCTCCATGATCACCCTCATTATGTGAACGTGATCTTTCTTGTGCGTGTAATATTCATATTCTTCATACTGTGCATCACCGGGATAAGTGATGAGTCCACGCTTCAATGGAAGGCTTAGGTCTATCATGATTATCCATTGCCTGATAGTACTTATTTCTTGCCGGATTTTCTGACAGGAACTCTTTTCAGGGCATGTCCGCAGATTCGGCATGTGTCTATATCAGAACTATAGAATTTACCACATCCGGTGCACCTGAATGCCCATTTTATTTTTGATTGTATAGGCTTAAGGTCAGATCCGACATAAGGTATACCCATAAATTCTGCAACATTCTCGATGGCATAATCATCAGTTATTATCGTTGCCTTGAGTTCCAGCGCCAAGGCAATTACATCAATGTCCGTGTCGCTAAGTACAGTTATGTCGCCAGATTTTGTGGCGAAGGACACCACATTCCTCCTGCTTTCCTTGGAAGGAGTGTATACATTTATCTCCGGAGATACGGCATCCAATAATCTTCTGAGCTTACCCTTCCTGATCTCTTCCAGTACAGAGGAGGGGAATACCAGTTTCCGGTTGAGCATGTCGATCCGTCTAGACATTATGGCTGAGGTATCAACTACATAGATATTTTCAAGATCCATACTTCCCAGTGCCGTTTTGTCCATTTGCAGAAATACTTCCAGTTGTTCATCGTGTAGTCATAAGTCAACTACCCCCAGCTGATGCAGGGGGCTTGTAACTCTTATTAGGCTACAATAGGCTGGTTGACAGCAACCCTACTTTTTATATTGAGCGATGCGACATAGTCCGCCTCGCCGCCATATCCACACTGAACACATTTGAATGCGTCCCTGTTCTTCCTGTTCCTTTTATCGATGACATGGCATTGGGGGCATTCCCTGCTGGTGTTATGGGGATCCACTATCTTAATGGATACACCCGACACCCTTGCTTTGTATTCTATGAACGACCTGAGCTGGTGGAAAGACCAGCTCAAGCGCATGTACCGCTGCCTGCGCCTTACAACAGTTTCCTGGTTGATGTTACTCAAATCCTCAAGTGCAACACCCCTGCCAGTGCCTTTGGCTTCCGCAATGATCTCCTTCGATATGCTGTGATTGACAATTCTCTGGAATCTTTTCTCCTTTCCACTTATTTTTTTCAGCCGTCTCTTCGCACTTCTCGTTCCCTTTTTCTGCAACCTATTGCGGTGCTTCGCAGTCGCGATTCTTTTCAGCCTGACTGCATCTCCACTGTAGTTTCTGCCATCACTCGTTGTTGCTATGTTCTTCACGCCGAGGTCGACACCGATATAACCTATGGGTTCATATTCTGGCTCTTCCGGAATATCAACAACAACGGCAAGGTAAAAAGCATTATTCGTGAAAATTAAATCAGCCTGCCCATGAACCCTGCTGAGTCTCTGTTTCTGGTACTCGCCAAAAATCATGGGCATCCTGATTCTTCCATGAAGTGTGTTCATCGATACCAAATCCAGTCCCTTGAAGCTCAATATTCTCTGGTCATAGATAATGGAGCCATGCCTGTCAAACTCGTGTATGCATGTCCGATCAATCTTGTAAGATTCAGCAACCTTGCTTATTGCCCTGACAATAAGCTGTGACGGCAACCTGTATTTCTCCTTGATGCTGTAATAAACCAGCCTGTGCAGTTCATATTTATTCGGGAAACCATTGCTAAACGCCGTTCGGGATATATCACTGCATGCTTTGTTGAACACCTCTATTGTTTCCAGAAGAATGTTTCTCTGTTCAGGATCAGGAAGCATTTTAAGCATCAGGGTATTCTGCATCTATGGAAGCATGCCATCAATACATATATACTTTTCAGTCCCGATTCCTCCCCACGCTCGTGGGTAGGGTCTCCTCGGGGGGAATCAGATGAATTTTGCACCTGAATGTGCACTTGTCCGTGGGCTTGCTATACTGTATACTATGGAATTCATTGAACAATACAACATAACTTGCTCTAAACTTTAAATAAAGAGTGCCCAGTTGCAGACTCATGGCAAAGTACATGAAGATAGCAAATAAAACTGAAATTGGACCTGGTGAAATTAAGGGATTTTCAATGCCGTCTTCTACTGTGCTGATAGCAAATCTGAATGGAAGATACTATGCCATGGATTCCGTGTGCCCACATGCCCACGCTCCGCTGGAGGACGGAATAATAGATGGAAAAACTCTCAAATGTCCCTGGCACGGATCAGTGTTCGATCTGGAGAACGGGAGGTGTATTTCCGGGCCCGCTGTGATGGATCAGCGTATTTACAACCTGAAGATCGAGAATGGCATTATCCAGATCGAAATACCTGATGCAAAAATGTGATAGATATATTGCATTTGATCGCAATTGAATACGCGATATACTGTGCATAGAAAGAATCGACTCCAGCAAGGTGTCGGATCCGGAAACCGATGGTTACATTACAGATTTTCCCGATGCAGCGACCAATGAGTACCTGTCCCTTTAAAGTAGTGCAATTCCACCTAGATGAGGATCATTTAACTGAAGCTGTGCTCTCATCGGTCCTGCTGGCTGCCTGTTCTATAAGTATCCGCTTGATTATCTTTCCAGACATGCTTTTGGGCAGTTCATTCCGGAACTCATAGAAGCGTGGTCGCTGGTATTCAGCCAGGTTTTCGTTAAGGTATTTTATGAGTTTCCTCTGGCATGATGCGGTTCCGTCCTTTGTTACCACAAATGCCTTTATAGACTCTCCAAGATTTCCATCGTTGGTGCCTATAACTGCTGATTCACTTACCTCGGGAAACTTGTTGATAACGGCCTCGATCTCATTCGGGAATACGGGGATGGCATCGGATATAATTATGTCCCTGAGTTTTTCTATCAGAATGTAAGATCCTTCCTGGTTTCTCATTACTATATTTCCGGTATGAAACCAGTCTCCCGCAAAATTATCCTCTTCACCAATCAACGTGAAAAGGTATTTCCTTGCACTCTGTGGACCATTTACCAGTAGTTCTCCCTTTTCACCGATCTTCACCTCTTCCCCTGTTGTCTGATCTATGATCTTGCATGATGTCTCCTTGAAAGGAAAGCCAATTGTATTTGCAGGCTGCCGAGGGTCGTCCACCCACCTGTAATGTGATATTCCGGAAGTTTCAGAAAACCCGTATATCTGGAGCAACTTGCCCTTAAAGTCATCTACAACTGCAGAAGCAAGCGATCCTGACATCGTGTCAGTTCCGGAAATATATATGGATATTTTTTTCAGATACTTGCTGGTTTTCTTGTTGAAGAGGAGTTTGGAGTATATCAATGGGTGCGCGACCATTATATCAGCACCGGTTTTTCTGCACAGTTTTGCTATGGTCTTTGAGTCGTGGTTATCGTGAAAAACGAGCACCGGGTGACCCGATCCCATTGGAAGCAGAAAGCCGAATAAGTAAGCGTATGGTACAGAAAATGGTGTGGCGCATGCAACAATAGAACGCTTTCCTGTTATTGTGAAAACGTCAGAAGCCTGCCTCAGTGCGCTTATGATGTTAGAGTGCGTTAGCGAAACCGCCTGTAAATTAGGCAGAGAGACCCCTGTCAGTTGTATTATGGCAACATCATCGTCAGGATTTACCGGATTTCCAGAACCTTCGCTTCCGAACATGAAGTCAGAGAAGGGGTACACGTTTCCTCCCCACTTCACTTTACCCCATGTGGAATCGAAGAATGTGATCCTGGAGGCTTTTTCGAACGGCATGAAGTCCTGGATCCTTGTAACTATCACGAACATTCCTTCTGTGACGGCGTCTTTCAGCAGTGTATAGCCCTGTGAATGGGTTATTATGCCCTTTATGTGTAATATCTCAAGTTTTTTCACAAAATTCGCAGCATTCTGCCCGGTATTCAGCGGAACCAGGACAGCCCCTATCTTGACTACTGCAAAGAACGAAATGATAAATTGTGGTGAGTTTGGGAGTGAAATTGCAATCCTGTCCCCCTTCTTTATCTTGAACCTGGATACCAGCTCCGCAGCAAATGAATCTACGGCTGAAATCAGCTGAAAATATGTAACCCTTCTCCCGTAATATATGAGTGCTGGATACGAGGCTTTTTTCCCGATGTTACCATAGAGAATATCGTAAATATTCCGTCCGCTGCCTGGAACTCTACCCTCTTCCACTTTTGGTTCAATAAGTTCTTCCCCGATTCCTGCTTCAGGTTCAAGAGATTCCTGCACACGGATTCATTGTTTCTTCAGTATTAATCTTTTTTTGTCGGAATGAGACTGTTCATCGTTACCGGCACAAGTGAGGATAGGTGGTTTATGTTATACCAGAGGCCATACTGAGAATGTGCGAGATCTGAGGCCTGCTTGAGAATATAACAACCCATTACGGCAGCCCGGAATGGTGCAATTCCCTTAGAGCACAGCCCTCCTATTATACCTGCCAGCAGGTCTCCGGTACCACCCATTGTCATCCTTGGATTGCCGCCCTCAACGAGGATTGTTCTTGTTCCATTGGTGACTACATCTACCTGGCCCTTCAGGACAACCACCATATTTTTTTCAGCGGCAAGTTGCTTTGCGTTCTCCTCTGTCGGATCCATTTTTGATATTATGCGGAATTCGTTCTTGTTTGGCGTTATGACCATGTTCTGCCTTCCCTTGAACGCACGGGAACCCATCATCTTCACTGCGTCTGCATCAAGAACTAATGGAATGGATTCGAGGGAAAGAACCGTGTCCAGAATTTCCCCTGCAAGAATTCCCATTCCGTTTCCGGATCCAGCCAGGATTGCCGTATTCTTTCCTATCTCTTCAGCCAGATCTTCCTGGTTGCTGCTGATCATTCTAACAATGTACCCGGGATCGTACGAACCTATGATCTGATAGTTCTGGCTTGAGGTGAATATTCTTACAAGATCTACGCCAGTTCCGGATGCCCCCTCAGCAGCGATCACGGCTGATCCATAATACTCGATTCCACCGATTATGGCAAGAGTGCCATTCATTCCCTTGTGGGAATCGGGTCTCGGCATTTTGTAATATATAAGGTCGCCAGGGCCTGCAAACCTGAATACCTGATCTGGTATGCCTATGTCGACGACAATTATCTTTCCGCAATTTGCTTCGGTCATTCCATCCTTCCTTTCAGAGAATGTTACCGTGTAACTGGGAGCAATTGAGGGGTCGCTGCCCAGTCCTGAAGGAACATCAACAGATACAACCGGTTTCCTGCAGGAATTTATCTGCTTTATTGCCAGATCGTAGGGGTATTTTGGACTTCCCGATATGCCAGTCCCCAGAAGTGCATCAACGACAATATCGCAATTCTCAAGCGAGGGCACGATCATGTCAATACCTACCACTTTCCCACGGTAGGATCGGAGTGCTCTCCTTGAAATGGAACTGGACATTCTTGATTTGCCCTCTACCAGTATTACAGTAACTTCGTTATTCTTAGAGAGTTCCCTGGCCGCTACCAGCCCGTCCCCTCCGTTGTTTCCCTTCCCGCAGACGACACATATCTTTATGTTGCTGCCAAAAGTTTCTCCAATAAAATCTGACACAGACCTGCCGGCGTTATTCATCAGCACATAAAGGTCGCCGAAAAGACTTTCATAATTTATGTCAGCTCGCCTGAATTCAGAAGCTTCCATGAACTATATATGCAATACAGGTTGAAAAACAATTGCGGCGTCGTAATCCAGCAATCGTGTATTTATTCAATCCAGGAACAGTGCATGAAGGCTTCCTGGAAGAGATGTCACTTTATTATCTTGCCCGTGGCCAGTTTCCACATGTAAAGATCGAGGATACCGGCCTCCATGCCCATGCCACGCGCGATATCGATCACGTACTTTTCAGTATCCAGATATGACTGCCTGCTGCCTACCCTGATCCTGATTCCCGGATACTCTGAAGCGAGCATTCGGAGAATATGCTTATCAAGTATGGCGAAGTCAAAAATGCCAACGTTCCTGAGAAAATGCGATGCTTCCTTATATCCAATGCCCATGACATTGTCCACCAGGTAATCGCGCACCTGGTGCCTGTTCCCATTGGCGATAAGACCTGGCAGCTCGTCCACTATCCACCTGGCTTCGACTATATATTTGCTCCTCAGGTTGTAGAACCTATACTTTGCCCTTTTCAGTGCATCTCTCAGTTCACCTGAATCATAATTCAAGAACCCATTCAGCCCGATGATATTCTGGGTCCTGACACCCATATCTGCAGAAGTGTTTGCTGTCAATATGCAGAAACAGAGCTCACCGAAAATGAATGCACTTGATGACGTTCCGGCTTGCCTGAATTCTTCCGCCCTTCTAGCAATGATCTCCGATACGGGTGAAGAAACTAACTCAGAAACCCTCTGGGCAATAGTGGCGAGTTTTGGGGGTTCAATCATTACTGTATGATGGCTATGAAGCTATTTTATTTTTTGAATTCTTCCTGCCACGATCCTTTCTATTGCTTCGTTTGCAATCATTACCTCTGTCCCGGAGAGCCCGACAGAAAGGAAAAGCGTCACATCATCCCTGCCTATTCTTCCCCTTGCCTTCGCAGATATTATGTCTGAAAGCTCGACAATGCTTTCTTTTAAGGGGCTGCTTTCCATGAAATGCTTTTCAGGGTACGCAGTGAGCTGCTCCAGTGAGTCTGTGGCAACGACGGAACAAATCGATGGAATGGCAGGATCGAGTTCGTGTTCATCAATGGATTTCTTTCCGACACTTACTATGTGGATGCCTTTCTTGATCCATTCCCGGGAGATCACCGGTTCACTGCTTCTGGTTGCGAGGATGATCACATCAGCCTCATTAGCCACTTCCTTCACGCTATTCATTATATTTACCGCCTTTCCGGTATCTGCCAGAATCCGGGAAGCGAACAACTCCGCATGATCCCGATTGGGACTGTATGCCAAAATCCTGCTAAATGGCATAGCTTCAAGAGCACATACAGTTTGAAAATATGCCTGGGTCCCAGAGCCGATAATGCCAAGAACACTTGAATCATTTCTAGCCATATATTTAATTGAAAGTGATCCTATGGCGGCTGTGCGAATGGACCCGATGTATGATCCTGTAACGATCCCCTTGAGTGATCCGTTTTCCATATCGAAAACAGCAATCAGCTGGTAGTCCCCTCCGTATGTTGTATATGTCCTGAAACCGATGATCCTCTTTGCCTCGCTTCCCCCTGCAGTGAATGCCATGCCTCCGTTTGCAGAGTTTACATGCCAGCGGGGAGGCGTGATTGTTACTCCTCTGGATCGATCCCTGAAAAAAGATTCCATTATGCTCAGAGCTTCCTTGGCCCCAATGACTTTTCTGGCCTCATCCTCACTGACAAGAATAGTTGAATAATTCCGTTCATCATGTCCTTTTGCAGAACGCATGAATTGAACAGGTATTAAGGTATTAATAAATTATTGGTTAATAAAATTTAATAACGATACTAAGAATCACTTGAAGATTTCGTAAATCTTCTTTGCTTTTTCATATCTCTTTGAGACAGCAGGCCAGTTGACATTCTTCATGAATGCGTCAAGGTAAGGAGCTCTCTTCGGACCATAATCGGTGTAGTATGCGTGTTCATATACGTCAAGAGCCATAAGTACAATCGCATTCCAGATTCCGTTGGTGTTATGCACATCCGCGCCTATGTTCCTAAGTTTCCCGGTGTTAAGATCGTAAACCAGCAGCGACCACCCTCTGAATGCGACTCCGGTTGCTTTGAAATCCTCGACCCACTTCTCGTAACTTCCGAAATCCTTCTCAAGGTGTCTCTTCAGGTCCTCGGGTATCTGTCCCTGACCCTTTGATAGATTGTCGAAGTATAGCTCGTGCAGAAGCGATCCGTCAAAATTGAAGGTTTCCTCAAGTTTGAGTTCACGGAATTCGCTGTAATTTTGATTTGCTTTCGTCCGGTCAGCGCTCGTCAGTTTTTCCCATATCTCATTCAGCTTGTTTACATAGCCCTTGTAATGTGTTTCAAAGTGATATTCTATCTGCTGATCAGATATGCCGTCGAGTCCTTTTGGTTTCAGTTTATCTTTTGCTTCCCATTTTTCAGCCATTTTGTCACCTTTTAAACATAGCTTTATTCCTTAAAAATTATTCGTTGCCCATTTTACAAATTATTAACGCGGAACGGTTTTTTTCTTGTTCACTGTGAAAAAAATTATGAATATAACAGATATGACCTGATAGTTAAACAATTTTACAACGGCCGATAGCTCATCTTTCATCCGGAACAGACAATTCATTTGGTTGCGGGAGACATTATGGCAGATATCCCTATAGCAAAGAATCTGTCAGTGGAACAGGTCTGCCGAGAACAGATTTCAAAAGTGGAAAGATCAGTTCAGGCGAGAAGAAAATTCATTTCATATAAAGGCCGAAGCTGTCCAGATGCCTTATTCTGTCGTCATCAGCTTGGCAGATGTGCTGTCTTGATTCCCTGGTTCTTGAAAGCCAGTCCTCAAAGTTCTCATCGTCAGTTGTCCGTGTCCTGGAAATTTCACGCCTGCAGTCAGCACAGTACATTCCGGAAAAAATAACCCCTCCGCAGATAATACAGTGTCTGTTGGAATGCACAAGGACTTCATAGACTCTCTATTAAAACATTTTTCTTACAATGACATAGGAAATGGTAGTTTTATATACAGAGTTACCTGCTTATTATAAAGCCATCATTACGGTCAGACAGTGTTTGTTTTTTTAACACCTACAAAATATTTCTCTCAGCCATGAACGTATGGAATTACCTTTGGTGTGGAACAACAAAAAGCCCTCCCGCTTCTATAAGGCAAAGATAAACCAAAGGACTTCCACCTGATGCATTGACGATGCACCGAATTATGTGTTGCCTGATCCGCCTCAATCATCACGGTAGAGAGTGTCAGCATCCTCGCCGCCGGTGAAATAAACAGACATCTCGGCGTATATGTCCTCGAATCCAAGCAGATCCCGAGAGGATACTGGAAACAATTTTGTTATCATGTCGCTGGTCCTGAATGCATCAAGTATTCCGGAAAAATAATCCTTAACAAGCAGCTGCTTTTCGTTCATGAAGGCTTCATACAGAAGATCGGGAGATTCCTCCCACTTCTTTATGGTCAACATCGTATCCTCATCCACAAGATCTGATTTGTTCATAACAAAAAGCATGGGCTTGTAAAACCGTGACATCACAGATGCGAAGAGCATTTTCTGTGATATATAACCTGACGGAGTGGAGGAGATGACAGAATCGGCTATGAAGGCGAGCATGCCCTTCCCCCCTGAAAGCCTGTCGACGAGCATTGTGCTCCCCTGCCTGAAGGTGAAAAGCTCCATCTGCCCCGGTGTATCAAATATCACATAGTAATCCTGCAGTTCCTTGATCTGTGACTCAATCTTTTCCACGTTCTCAAGAAGAAGATCAGCCGCTACTATCTGTGCCCCATTTGGACCAAGCGAATACTGACTCATTATGTCCTGAAGGGAAATATATTCCCTTACGTCTATTTCCGGGTTGTATGGCATGTATTCCGATCCCGGGTCCAGATTAACTGTAGCCACATCATAGCCCTGCTGTATAAGCCATTCCTTGAACGATCCACAAAATGTTGACTTTCCCGTACCTGCTGGTCCTGTTACAAATATTGATCCTATCATTCTTCCTCAACTTCATCCTCAAATTTCTCAAGTACCCGCGAATTGTTTTCCTCTTTCTCGAAGGTGCTTTCAATGGTGTCGACCATGTTGACTATCCTCATGTTCAGGTATTCCGGCAGCTTGAAATTCTTTGAAATTTTTACAGTTTCGTCCAGGTATTTCACTATATTGCCCCTGTGGATTGTCAGGATTATTGTGTTGTTCTTGCATTTAAGGCATTTTCCTGAGAGTGGCACACGCCTGTATTTCGCGTTGCATTTTGTGCATCTGAATTCCTGCGTGAAGAAACCCCTGAAGTTTCCGAATATATCTGGAAGAAAATGGGCAGTCAGAACCCTCGCGGCAACATCATCAGCATCAACGGCTCTTATAACTCTCGCTAGATCAAGCTGCTTCTCTATCTTATCCTCCATTGATCCGATGGTTTTGTACGCAGATACAAGCGTGCCGTCATTGAAGCTGGTGGTATCAAAGTTAAAGAAACAGTTCCTGTATGTACCGGTTTCTTCAATAAGCACCTTCATGGGTTTCATGATTTTTTCAATTTTTGATGGAGCTTCATGACGCTCTGTCGCTTCATAAAACTCAAGAGGATATGACCCGAGTGTGTCAAGATTCATCGCCTCCTTGTCCACCTCGTCAGGGTTTAGCCTTACAGTAAGCACCAGAGGTGCGTCCATCAGCCCGCCACGCGTTGACGGCAGATATTCCTTTGAGAAATTAATCAGGCCATCCATCAGGAGCATGATGCTGTCCTCGTCCCCATCACAGTTTCTCCTCTTGGCTGCATGGAAGAAAGGGTGCGCATAGCAGCCACTGGCATCCGTGAATCCAACTATTCTTCCAGCAATTCCGCCAGAGGTATGCGGAGCAAGGCCAATTATGAGATGCCCTATGAGATCTTCCCGGCTCTTGCACATGTAAAATGGTTCTGTTTTGTAATAGTTGATGAGCAGGTCATCTATGTATCTTGCGACCTTCAGCAGATAATCAGCCGCGTCATTTGGTATGATTATATCCTGAGGGTAGATCTCGTTTAGATCAATGTCCTCATATCCAAGATTCTTAAGCTTGGAACCAGAAACAGAAATTTCCGATTTACGGAAATGCGTTATGGGAATATCAGACATATCGTACCTGCACGTTCCATCCTTGTTTATTGTTATGTTGTTCAGATACCTGAGGATTCCCTTTTCAAGAGGTTCACATACCTTCTTTGACGACATCAGCTTCTTGACGCCTTTGATGTCCTTGATCTTCGACGGATCGGTATTCATTTGCAGCATTGCGCTATCCATGATCTTCTGCAGGTTGATCTTGAGTTTCTTCGTTCCCACAGGTATGGTGTGCGATCCGCACTGTTCACATGCTGGAAGTGGGGTCTCGTTGTTGCAGTTCAGGCAGCGCCTGGAGAATATTTCCGCGTCGTATCCCTGCGCAGTGCTGTTTGTCGCAGTTATTATTGATCTCCTGTTCTGCCCGTTGTTCTCGAGAGGAAATAGAACATGCACCTTTGGCTTCATCTGCCTCTCCCCTGCCTTCTCGGGTCTCCCTAGCCTTGCTCCTACACGGGTGGGTGACCTTGCCCTTATCTCGATCCCGGAAAGATAGTTTACAGCTTCCAAAACTGTGCCGGTGTCAGGAAGCTTTCTTTCCTGCACCAGTGATTTTCCGTCAATAAGATATCCGCATGATACAATCAGCGGATAATATTCTTTGAGAACAATTTTATCATTCTTCCTCTGGAATTCAAGGTTGAGATTGATGAATATGTTTACAAGATCTTCTGAATATTTGAGTTCAAGAGAATCACCTGACAGGGACCCCATGCCAATTGCATCGATCAGGTACCTCAGATCTGCAGGACTAAGGTCATGCCAGAGATAGTCGAATTCCGGGTATAGCGGTACTCTGAACTTCCGGGAGATTTCAACGGCCTGGAATTGATCCGGAATCTCATTCCTGTACCTTTCCAGATCCGGTATGCCGCTGGTGTACTTCAGCCACCATTCACGCACAAATGGTGATTGTTCCAGTTGCCTGTTATTCTCGAGGAAATCGCCGTAGGCAATGAGGATCTCTCCAACATCCGTAACAGATTGTATATTGTTTTCCACAACCCTGGCATCATCGACTGTCCTGATCTTCACCAGATTTCCATCCTTTGTAAGAACCGTCGGGCCGTCTATAGTGTCGCATGGAGTTATTGCAGCAGCTTTTCCTGGAAGCTCCACCTTTATCTGTGATCCGCTGGCAATAAAGTTACCTAGAATGCGCATTGTTGCAGGGTGAATGGAAGCCGCAGCAAGTCCGGAAAGTCTTGATCTTCCATACCTGAGCCTGAATCCTCCTGGAGTGCCAGGATGGCTGAACACAGGCCTTCCGGCTATTATGTCCTTCAGGAATTTCTCAGAGTTCTGCTTCTTCGAAAGTTCCTTGTCCCCGGATTCCTTGCCTATTTTTGACAGGAACTCCCATTCGTTGAGACCGAGCTTCCCGGTGTATTTCAGTATCTTCTTTGATTTCTGGATCAGCCCCTCACAGAGCACAAGGCACATACCGCCCCTGATCCTGTTTGTCCTGACTCTCCTCATGTCGCGGTGCCCGGAGACTTCTTCCTCCTCGCTTCCTTCACCGTCGATGCAAACCGGGGAGTTGCTAATTACTGTCCTGATCTCCTCGGGAGACGGCAGGTACTGCAGATGTTTCAGCCTGTTGTAACTCTGGACCTCTTCCACGTATCTCTCTATCTCCTCGTCGGATGCCACGTAAGAGCCGATCCCCAGGTCTCTTCTTACGATGTCGGCTATCAATACGCTCATCGCCTGGGCCGTGCCGCCGGCTCCCCGGATAGGTCCGGAATAATATATGGATGCGTAGGTGGACCCATCAGGGTTCTGGTCAACAGAAATCTCGGCAATGCCTTCAAGTGGGGCAACCAGTATTCCTTCAGTCAGTATGGCGAGTCCTGTCCTTACCGCCTTGTCCAGGGCTGTGACTTTTCCATCTTTCTCATAAATTTTTGATACCTTCCTGGAGATGAAAATGCTCATTTCTTCCCTTGTCATCTCTTTGGCGGCAGTTCTTATGTCGTCTGCAACGCCCTTGATCTTTATGAGTTCCTCTATCCGGTCCGCCATATCAGAAGCCAGAGGGATTTCAACATCGTCTGTAACGTCTTTTCCCATGCCCCTGATCCTTCTTGCAAGATCATAGCACTCCTGAACCTTGTCGCGTATGCTCTCCTGATAATCCTTGAGAGTCATTCCGGAGGCGGCGATCATAACAGAATCACCTGGACCGACGGCATTCAGTTCACTATTCTTTCGGCAACCCGGCTGCCCTCGTGTCCAAGTTTATTCTCAAGGGCCTTTTTAACAAGGTGCACGTGAACCATGGATGGTGCCAGTGGCCTGGACTTGAACTCACTGTGATACTGTGTCGCTATGAAGTTATCCCTGTCTCCCAGTTCCAGGATTTCCATTCTTATTCTCTCTTCATCGACGCCGGAAAATATCATGCCTGCTTCCGTGAGGCTCTGAATGTAGGCCGGGTTCACCTCGAATCTGTGCCTGTGCCTTTCTGAAATGTTCTCGGTACCATAAATGCCCATTGCAACTGAATCCTGCTTCACCTGAACGGGTTTTGATCCAAGCCTCATTGTTCCTCCCATGGATTTCACTCCCTTCTGCTCTGGAAGAATGTCAATAACCGGGTATTTCGTGTTTAGGTCAAATTCAGTGCTGTTCGCCTTGTCCAGTTTAAGGACATCCCTCGCATATTCTATTACTGCGACCTGGAAGCCCAGACATATTCCAAGGAACGGGATGTGTCTCTCCCTGGCTATCCTAGCTGCAGCCACCTTTCCTTCTACCCCGCGGTATCCGAACCCACCCGGGATGAGAATGCCATTTACATCGTCAAAAATTGACGGGTTTTCAACTACTTCGTCTGAATCCACCCATTTCAGCTTTACCCCGATGCCTGTAGTTCCACAGACGTGTGAAAAAGCCTCCTTGTGACTAATATATGCATCCTGCAACTGGATGTATTTTCCGACAATTGCTATGGTTACTGTTTCAGAAGGATTGATTATGTTTTGTTTGTACTTTTTCCAGATGTCTTCAGATGGTGTCAGCTTGAGGGAGAGTTTTTCGGCCACGTACTTAACCAGTCCCTGCTTCTCCATCAATTCTGGAAGAAGATAGACATTCTGAACATCTGAAACACTTATTATTCCTGCCTCGGAAACATCAGTGAACAGGGAGAGTTTCTTTATGGTCTCAAGCAGGAGAGGTTTCTTGGTCCGGCAGAAAAGTATGTCCGGCTGTATCCCTATCTCACGGAGTTGCTTAACGCTGTGCTGGGTAGGTTTGGTTTTCTGTTCATCCACTGAACCGATGGCTGGAATCAGGGTCACATGACCAAACAGAACCGACCCCTCAGGCTCTTCTCTCTTTAGCTGCCTTAGAGCTTCGAGGAATGGCATTGATTCAATGTCACCAACTGTGCCTCCGACTTCTATCATTACCACATCGATGTCTCCTGACGTTGCAACTTTCCTTATCCTGCGCTTGATCTCATTTGTGATGTGCGGTATGATCTGGACAGTGCTTCCAAGATAATCTCCTCTTCTCTCCTTTTCTATTACTTCCAGGTATGTCTTTCCGGTGGTTATGTTGTTGTCACCGCTCAGGTTAGTGTCCAGGAATCTTTCATAGTTTCCTAGATCCAGGTCTACTTCACTCCCATCATCCAGGACGAAAACTTCCCCGTGCTGGTAAGGATTCATAGTTCCAGCATCATAATTCAGGTAAGGGTCAATTTTCATCGCAGTTACTTTCAGCCCGTTTGACTTCAATAAGTGAGAAAGGCTGGATGTTATTGTGCCCTTTCCGAGCCCTGAAAGGACGCCTCCAGTTATGACAATATATCGCATTATAGACAAGACTAACGACGCTAATTAATTTTTTCTCGTTCTCATTGACAGAAATTTCTGTGAAACCTTCCTTGTTTATATAAAGAACCTGGCAGGTTTTACATTTATCACTTAAACCTCAAGCCTTATCATGCGCAAAACCTGTTTGAAGTGCGCCGCCAAAGCGAAAGGTATTCTTAGCTACTTTTTATCCAAGGGAGGATGCTGGCAACGATCTTCTGGGCATCACCATTATCATTATCACAATAAAAGCACCTATTTTGAGCATGAAATTGAAAAGGTATCCAGGGAATGAAGGCATCTGTGGATAACAAATCAATATCCATGCT
>DAICSO010000099.1:0-1644 GCA_027368075.1 bacterium | reverse complement strand
GGAACTGGCGGGAAGGACAAGGAAATCGCAGCGCTGAAATCAATGAATAGAAATTAAGAATGCAGTTTTGTCTGCCTGCAGGATATATGATCCATAAGAAAACATCACCAGGGGATTTAGTTCCTGCTGGAAATACCGCTCTCAGATCACGTTGATCTTTATCTTCTGTGCACTCTGGTTGTATGCGGAGTAATCGCCCATCCCGAAGGGATATCCGACAATGATGTGTATTGGCCCGCTGTTCTGGAACATATGAACATCGGCGTCCGAGGGAAGGGTTACGCCCGATGGATGGGAATGAACGCTGCCGACTATTGAGAAATCAATTGGCTTGTTATAGGTCTGGAAAATTGTGTGCCTGTCACCCTGTATGGTTCCCGGAAGAATGGAAATTTCATAGATTATATTTTTCTCTGCCCTGAGATAGGCGCCGAATTCTTTCGGCATAGAATCCTTTGACGCCTCCATTATCATGCGCAGGGTTCTCCTCCTAATTGACCACAAGTTTAATCAGCTTCTCTCTCAGTTTTTCGTAGAATGTACCCTTAAGCGATACAAATCTGGCCCTGTCCTTTGATACGGAAATCTCTACTGTGTCGCCGACGCTGAGTGGTATCTGGACTTGCCCGTCCAGAATGAGAAGGCCGTCCTGCTCCTTCCCCATCTGCTTGACCGTGATAGTTTCGCCGGAAGGCACAATTATTGGCCTGGTTCTGGATCCGAATGGAGCGAGATATGAAATTACCATGGCGCTCAGGGCAGGCAGAAGTATAGGCCCCCCGGCACTGAATGAATAGGAGGTTGAACCCATGGGGGTCGCAACTATCACGCCGTCAGCTCCGGTGCCTTCTATGAAGTTCTTCCCTATATAGACGTTAAATTTCCTCAGCTTTGCAACCTTTCCGGTATAGATTACAGCTTCATTGGTGCATTCCACCTGCTTTACCCCGTTGAGGAATACGTCGAGTTTCATGCTCTCGCTGATCTTGTATTCACCGCGAATTATCTGGTAAATGGATCGCTCAATCTCCCCTATCTCAATCTCGGTCAGGAATCCAAGCCCACCCATGTTTATTCCCAGTATTGCCCCCTTTGCCATCTGGAGGGCACGCAGGGCGGTTCCGTCGCCGCCTATAGTTATTATTATGTCTGCGGAGATATCACCCATCTCCTTTCCGGGCCTTCCGAGCAATTCTGCGGTGTCCCTGTCAAATTCCACTTCCCAGTCCTCTGGAAAAATTTCAATTATCCTTCTCACTATATTTGCGCACCTGTTGCAGTCTCTTCGAATAACAAATGCTATTTTCAAAGAACCACCTTGATAAGGTCAGCACTTGAAAATGCCATCATGTTCTTTCTCTTCCGTACGTCAAGATCCATGTCAAACTCGTTTCCGTCTCTCTCAGTGACCGTGCCGCCTGCCTCCCTGACTATGGCAATTCCGGCAGCCACATCAATGTTTCTCAGAAAGTTGTTGCTCCCAAGATATGCCACCATATCGATTCCACCTGAAGCAAGGGTGGCAAGCTCCAGGGATGCACAGCCAAGCGTCCTTATCTTTGTGGCATGTCTTACAAGTATCACCGGGAATTCACCGTGAAGAAGGCAGAGTTCGAAAGATGGGAGGAGTTCAAGGTAGCGTGC
>DAICSO010000098.1:0-1651 GCA_027368075.1 bacterium | reverse complement strand
TTCTGTCAATTCTTCCGCTACTGCTTGTACTTCTCATAGCTGCCATACCGGTGGCGCTTCCCGCGATGTTTACGGTGAGCATGGCTCTTGGCTCCATGGACCTCGTGAAAAAAGGCATTATCGTTACCAGGCTTGGATCGATTGAGGACGCAGCCAGCATGGACATACTCTGTACGGACAAAACGGGGACAATCACCCAGAACAGGCTCACCGTCGCATCTGTCATTCCTGTTGACGGCTATACCGAGGATCAGATAATACTGTATGGTGCAATGGCCTCATCGGACGCAAACAACGACGCAATCGATGCAGCCTTCCTGGAGGAATATAGGAAGAGGAAGCTTCCACCATTCTCTGTCGAGAAATTCGTCCCATTCGATCCGTCCAACAGGCGGACCGAATCGGATGCTGTGATCGATGGAAAGAGATTTCACATAATGAAGGGGGCCGTAAAGACAATAGCCGCTCTTGTCAATGACACAGGAAATGAAGCAGAGAACAGGATGAAGGAACTTGCAGTAAAGGGATACAGGACACTGGCTGTCTCATTCTCCTCCGATGAGAAGAAGGGAGAGATAGCTGGATTTGTAGCGCTCTACGACCCTCCAAGGCAGGATTCCAAGGCACTGATTGGCGAATTGAGGGATCTGGGGATCAACGTAAAGATGCTTACCGGTGATTCTGAGGAGATAGCCATGGAAACCGCCAGGCAGGTTGGACTGGGGCTATCCATAACTTCGGTGCACTCCGATATCAAACCGGGTACCATAGAGAAGAGCGATGGGTTCTCAGAGATTTACCCAGAGGACAAATACAGGATTGTGAAGGCTCTGCAGGAGATGCATCATGTCACGGGCATGACGGGGGATGGTGTCAACGATGCTCCTGCGCTCAGGGAAGCCGAGGTCGGCATAGCCGTAAGCACGTCTACCGATGTCGCGAAGGCCGCTGCAAGTGCAGTCCTTACGAAGGAGGGACTGGAAAATATTGTGGATCTGATAAAGGACGGCAGGGCAATCTATCAGAGAGTGGTCACCTGGGTGCTGAACAAGATCACACGGACAATTGAAATAGTGGTATTTGTGTCGCTCGCCTTCCTGATACTTGGCAGCTACATTGTGAGTGCCTTTGACATAGTGCTTACACTTTTTCTCATAGACTTCGTAACGATATCCCTTTCAACTGACAATGTGAGATGGTCGAGAAAGCCAGAGTCATGGGACATCACATCACTGGTAAAGATCGCTGCCATCTTGGGTGCCATGACGATTGCAGAATCGTTTCTCTGGCTATTTGTTGGAATAAGGTACCTGTCGGTTGGAAATCAGGTGCCGATGTATTCATTCTCCTTTGGCATTATACTTTATTTCGGAATATTTACTACCTTTGTGACCAGAGAAAGAAAACATTTCTGGTCATCAAAGCCAGGCAAGCCGCTTTTTATTGCGCTTGTGGCAGATATTTTTGTTGTGATGGCTATAGAAACCTTTGGGATCCCCGGCGTAACAGCAATGCCCATCTTGATCACCCTGCTTACACTTTCATTCACCGCATTTGTGTCATTGATAGTCAACGACAGTGTCAAATCTATACTTCTCAGGTCAATAAAACTGGTGTGAAAAAGATTGGAAAATTAGTGGATTCAGCGAAC
>DAICSO010000097.1:0-1657 GCA_027368075.1 bacterium | reverse complement strand
TCAGAAGCAGGAAGGACTGAGATGGCATACGATCCGAACAGACCTGTGCAGAACATCACATAAGGTTTTGAGAACGGTGACAAAGGATTCCAATCTATTTAAACGCGTTTACGGGAGGGTGTCCTGGAATATGGACCCATAAGTCACTTTCCTCTCATATTTCCATTCATCGGGTTGGTATGTGCAGGTCACACCCAAGGAATCGCACAGGCGCTCTATTACGTCCCTGGTGGATTGCCACCATCGGTCGTTATCTGGAGTCCTGTTGAAATCTGAGACGTTCAGTCCAATTCCTTCAATCAGTCTTGATGAACCCCTGTAAGCCTGGTACCTGTCATAAATAATTCTTGTTCCTATTACGCCAGCTTCCTCAATAACCCTCCCAATGCTTTCCTTCGCATCGTTTACTCCCCTCAGTATGGGTCCGAGGAAAATCCATGTCTTTACGCCATTTGAGTGAATGGAGGAAAGGGCTTTCAACCGTGATCCAGGTGAAGGGCTTCCCGGCTCGATCAGTTTCCACACCTCCTCATCCAGCGTTGTTACGGTCATGCCAACATCTATGGAGTGTCGATGTTGCGTTAATATGTCCATGTCCCTTACAACGAGTGGAGATTTTGTCTGGATCGAGACCCTGAAACCATTTTCTGCCAGTAACTTCACAGCATTTCTAGTGAGCCTGTATCGCCCCTCTATAGCCTGGTATGGATCGGTAATGGTAGAAACGCCCACCATTCCCCTTCTGGCTGTTCTCACTTCCCGTTTGAGCACATCTACGATATTTGTTCTTACCGCAACAGTTCCGCCCCAATCATCCCTTGCCTGTGCGTTTGACGTAAAGTCTATTGCAAAACAGTACACACAGGAGTGCATGCATCCCATGTATGGGTTCAGGGCGTAGTCCAGTTCGGGGAGTCCGGACTTTGAAAGAGCCCTCTTTGCTGTTACCTCAATAACATTTATCTTTCGTGCCATGGAAAACCCCATTCAGAGAAACCTGTCAAGCCCACCGTAGTTCAGTATCTGGTCAAGTCCGGATTTCTGCCTCCACATCTTAACCGGAACTGTGAGGAAGGATGCCAGGTGTTTCAGGGCTTCCTGATAGCTGCTGAACCTTTCCGGCTTCGACCGGAACATCTCCCTTACGTTTTCCCTGACGTACCATACACCTACAGGAAGGTTGAAGCTAGGGTATATCTCCCTCCAAAGGGTAGCCGAACCCTGCCTGTTCATGCCTTTCAACGCCTCAAGTGCTGCCAGCTTGGAAGCATAGTAGCAACCACCTATTCCGGGATAATCCTTTCTCCCTCCATACATTTCGTAATCTATCTCGACAAACGGGGTGTCACTCCACTGGTTCCAGGTGCTTCCCGGGTACCACGCTTCTCCCCACTCAAACATCCAGCTTCTTGGGGAAAGTATAGCAGTGAAGAGATTTCCGGGTGTTTTTCTCACGTATGCAAGATATTCGCCGAGTTGAGGTTTTTGCTTGATTTCGTCCGTAAGCTCGTCCGAGACGTTCTTGTCAGCCGCAGTTATCGCCCATCTTGTTGGAACAGCTTTTCTCTGCTTCTTCACTCCGAGGGCCCCAACGCTGAGTATCTTTGAAATCCTCGTGACGTCGACTCCCCTCCTGTACATGGTGTTCATTCCCTCC
>DAICSO010000096.1:0-1776 GCA_027368075.1 bacterium | reverse complement strand
ATAACATTACTCTTGAGGTTTCGTAGTTGCTTGAAGAAGCGTCTATTACGCCTCTTCCGTTCGAAATGGTATGCATTACAAGGTTATTCTTTATGAGCTTGACTATCTCGTCCACGTTGTTCGTGTTGTTTACCCTGTGCACCATCAGAACTGATCCAAGCGGGATTGTGGATTCTCCGGTCTCGTTGAGCACAGAAAGGGATGGATTCCCCATTGAAACTGAGAATTGTTTGGTCTCATCCTTAAGGACGTGATCCCTTCTACTCTCCGGATATATGACCGGAATTCTCTGGAAAGGAAGGAATATACCGTTGAGAAGTGTGTAGAGGTAAAATGGACTGGAACCGACAGATACTCCCCTGAGCTTATCCAGCACCACAGACCTCACAAGAAAGTGTTCGTTGAGGGCGTAATCAAGGCTGATAACCCCGTCTGAGAAATATTCCAGCTTTGTGCTCTCCTTCTCCTCCATGATGCATATCAGGCCAGCTCCAGAAGATTCAACGAGGTCTTTCTGCAAGATTGAAAAAAGCAGTTCCCTGTTCAGCTTATAGGTTTCTGATAGTGCATCTATGGAATCGAGAACGATGATCGGGTTCATTCCCATATTTTCATTGACAAAATCATACATTGCCTCAATGTCGGGCATGAGTTCACTGACGTTGAATACAAGTCCGGTATCATAGTTATAAGACTCCCTCGTTGTAAGCTTCTCCTCGATACTCTTCTCCATTTTTTCAAGGGATGATCTTACGACGGAATTCAGGTTTGTCTGATTCTGGTTCGCATACATCTTTCCTGACTTTATTTCCTTGATCCAGGGGAACTTTTCCCTGAGGGGCTCATCGTATGACCTAGCTGGCATATAAAAAACTGGGGTATCGTCCTTAATCTGTCCTATAAATTCAAGTGCAAACGTGGTCTTCCCGGCGCCAGGTTTACCCTTTATGATAAGTGATTTCCCAGTTCCCTGATAGAAAAACTGCTTTAACAGGCTCATCAGATCTTCATAGGGCAAACTTAACACCTCTCATTCTGCATCCACCACCCCATCTGATGGTTCCCACAGCTCACCGTACCTTGTGATCTGTCCGTACTGGATGGGATCCATGGACGAATGCCCTATCACTGCGATCAGATATATATTTTTCTCCATGCAGATGCTTCTTATTTGCTCGAGGCCGCGGGCAATCTCGTAAAAGGGATGGTAAAGCATCAAAAAATCAAATACGTCAAAGTAGACTATGAGCGGATTCAATTCGGAAATCTTCTTAATCACAGAGTCGACTATGAACGTGAGATTTACTGGCCTGCTTTTCTGTGGGCCTGGGGAATCCGTAACCCAGATAAAATTTTCAGGGCGGATAGCCTCGGGAGCATCCATTGAAAGATTGTATCTTGACGTTACGAGCACCCTTTTCCAGTCCACGTGCCTGGAAAGTATGAGGTTTATGAAACTTCCTGAATTCTTTGGGTTGGTATAATAGCTCTGCCCGGGGTAGAGATTATTCCTTGCCATATATATGGTAAAATCATTTATCTCCCCCAAATGCCTGAGGAACTTGTTGGAAAGTGCATCCCTCAGCCTTGATCTTGTCCCGGTAATATTCTTCTTGTCATATTTTACCATTGCGCTTGTCAGCGCAATTGTATCTTCAACCACGATCTCGCCATCGTGTATTATTACGGGAAGCGCCTTTCTCTTGCTTGCTTTTATATATTCCTCCGATGGTTCGTCAATTTTTTCATCTGCGAATATTATTATTGCCGTGGTAC
>DAICSO010000095.1:0-1810 GCA_027368075.1 bacterium | reverse complement strand
AAAAGTGGCAAAATCATAACCTTCGACACAAACGATACGGTTATTGTAGAAGGCCAGAAAATAGAGATAATATCCTTCATTAACTGGGAATTAAGGATTTAACGCTACATGTAGAAACCCTCACCCCGAAAGGGTTGAAAAGATAACGAGTCTGCTCAAATTTTAGCCCAGGGATGCACCATAATGGTTTCGCTCGCTTAAGTTGAAAGATTTGTTGGGTTTACATCACGTTGATGTATCCCCACATCCACCCGGCCGTAACCATTGGGCCGCCAGCACCGTTAGGTCCGGTTCCGCACATGGCATTACATATCCATATGTACTGTCCTGGAGCAGATGTCTGGAATGTTGCCTGCTCTGTTGAAAGCGACAGGACAGGTATGTTCACATTCATTCCACTTCCGGATACCGTAAAGGTGTGCGCTATTTCAGATACATTGACGGATGAAGTCACCCATGCGTTCTGGCCAGACTGCGGCACTGAACTGTCGTTTACTGTTGTGTTGGCGAATATGGCTACCTGGTTGTTCGATGTCCCGGAAACATTGGCGTATTGCGCTGAGACATTGGAGGATCCGTTATCCCAGTTTATTATCGTCAGGTCTATGGTGCTGTACTGCGGGAGGTATATGTATTCCGCAGACTGGAGCTGCCCGTTGTCAAGTATGAAATACGAAGGTGCGTCACCTGTGGAATTGTTGAAGTACCTGTAGGGGCTGATGACAAGGGTCAGGGAAATTGCCTTGCTGGATGGTGTTGCATTAACGTGGGTAGCTACGTATCCAAGGCTAACTCCGGATACCAGAACTACAACCACAAGAGCCATCATGAGTAAATTGTGTGATTTATCCATATTTTCACTTAGTAATGGATAAATATATGAAATTTAAAACTCCAACCTGAATTATCAGGTCTAAGGTATTTATACGAGTCAAAACGGTTATAAAGCTCATGGCAATTATGCACGGTGTCAAGGAGTGGTGACAGCTCTGTCCAGGCTGAGATAGAACTCAAGAGGAATGACTGCAGCATTACCAACCTCCTGAAGCAGCTGAATCTTAAGGCAGCTGTGTCGCGACTGAAGATAGCCTCCGAACTGACCCTGCATCGCGTGGAATCCGATGATCAGATTCCCATTGTAACGGAATTGAGGAAAGCATCGATCAAGTTCACGCAGGCTGGCAACAACACCATATGGGCCGAGAGTCTAAGCTGTTCCGCTTGCCACGCCATGGCGTTGTCTGAAGCGGCGATACTGAGCACCAGATCAATAGGCACGGATACCATAGTTTACAGGATCATAGTCCCGTCAAAGCGCAGCCTGTACCACCTGAAGGGGGAACTGGAGAAGGCAGGGCTTGAGCCTAGGGTCATCGATTTCTTCGACAACGAGGACGAGGAACTCACAAAGAGGGAAATGGACATAATAAAGAGTGCATTCAGCCTTGGGTATTATGACATTGACAGGGGCATATCAATGACAGAACTTGCCCAGAAGTTCGGCATCTCCACATCATCCATATCTGACGTGCTCAGGCGCGGAACCAAGAAGATAATAAAGGCATTCCTGGAGAACAGGTAAAAGTGGTACGACCATCCTAATTGAAAAAAGGCATTTTATTTGGCCAAGGGTGTTGGAAATTTTTGCACAAGCAAAACAATATGCATTACTGTGAAAACTTTTATATACATAAATTCCAATTAGAGTGCTAACTCTTTTGGAGGAAAAATATGACAAGCGATAGCAATAGCGGTGGAGATATGGGACGCTCACCGGCGAGTGAGCCGGTTGCGCCCCGTAAACCACAGG
>DAICSO010000094.1:0-1848 GCA_027368075.1 bacterium | reverse complement strand
GCTGTGAACTCACATCAGGCTTTCCCGATATCCAGTAGCTTCCTCTCCTTACGCTCCTCAGCCCTTATTCTACCAAGCTCGAAATATCGAGGTAAGTGCTTCACTTATTGCACTTTTCGATAGTATCCCAGACGATACCGCGTGCATCAGCATGGCATATTCTCCACTCACGTTGTATGCCGCCAGTGGCATCTCGAATCTGTCCCTTGCTCGCTCTATGAGATCCAGGTAGAAGAGAGCAGGCTTTACCATCACGATGTCAGCGCCTTCATATATGTCAAGCTCTATCTCGCGCATAGCCTGGTTGGAGTTTCTGGAATCCATCTGGTAGGATCGCCTGTCACCAAAGCTTGGAGCGGACTGTGCAGCATCACGGAATGGACCGTAAAGACTGGATGCAAACTTGGAACTATAAGCCATTATCATAGTATTCTTGAAGCCAGTGTAGTCGAGCTCTTCACGTATTTCCCCCACCTGTCCGTCCATCATGCCGCTGGGAGCTACAATGTCTGCCCCAGCCTGCGCGTAGCTTCTGGCAATTTTCCGGTAGGCTTCAAGCGTGCTGTCATTGTCAACCTCTTTCCCCTGCAGTATTCCACAATGTCCGTGGTCCGTGTACTCGCACATGCAAAGATCAGCCATAGTAATCATGTCGGTCTTCGACTTTATGTATTCAATGGAACGTTGCACTATGCCATTTTCATCATATGCAGATGATCCTGCTGGATCTTTGTGAGACGGAATCCCGAACAGCAACACCGATTTAACGCCAAGATCGTTTATTTCACTTACATAATTCTTGAAATAATCAAAAGAAAAGCGGTAGATTCCAGGCATGTTCTGGATCTCCTGCTTTCCGCTAATCGTTTCGTCTACGAAGATCGGCATGACCATTTTTTCCTTATCTATGCTAATTTCGCTGAATATATCCCTTATCCTCTCATTCCTTCGTGTACGCCTCAGCCTTACTGTGGGAAACATGAACCATAAATTTTCATATACAATTAAACTTTCCTGAATTGCAGCTGATCAGATGTACAGGATAATCGCCCAGGGCGAACTCGTAATCAACTTTGAGAGCGCCGGTATACTAATATCAATTGACAGGGACAAATACAGCATATTCGAAAGGGCAAGATCTGCAGCGGAGAAACAGCTTAGAGAGTTTTCATCAGCCATTATCACAACGAAGGAAGAGAAACAATCCCCTGAAATTCATTTTATGTCTGACGGGAACAGGCTGAAGATTTCCTCAAAGCTTTTGGCAGATAAACTCCCAGAGGGCAAGGTAGCAGCTCTATCTCTCGTTATGTTAGCTATCATTTCAATCGTAGATTCTATCAAGGGAGAGGATTTTATTGCCAACGATGAGAATAACTTCACAAAAATCAAGAATGTCGAGATAGTCTCCATTGAAAAGATCTAAACGATCTCTGTAAGAGCCATGCCTGGCCACTTGTCTTCATCGTAAACCACAGAAGCGGCATAATAGTGGTTTGAGTTCGAATTAGCCACAACATACCCCCTGATTTCTCTGAGATGGATTGTCAGGTTAGCGTAGTGACTGAGTTTCTGGTAGTCATCCTCGTCTGCTATTATCATTATGATTCCGGTGGTTCTTATTGGGTTTAGAAGATTGGACAGACCTCCAAGGAAGGAGTCGCCATAAATGAACCTCAGATAATCGGTTGAGAAAATATATGTTGCGGGTTTTGCAGAGGAAGAGAGATAAAATTCAAGGACTTCACTGGGAAAATCATCCTCGACGCTTTTTCCCTCAATATTTATAATATATGGATTTGATTTCTGTGCTCAACGAGACCGGAGAATCCACAATCCCGCTTGGAT
>DAICSO010000093.1:0-1923 GCA_027368075.1 bacterium | reverse complement strand
GAATTCAAGCCCATGGAGATTCCGCCAGTAACCTTTGAAGTGGGAAGCTCCCTGCGAAAGCTGGGAGAGGAGGTCACTAACCCAAGTTCCATAAGGAAGAGATCAGATGGTTTCATACCCCGGGAATAAGAGCGACATAGAGGACATTACGGACGAGGAAGACAAGAGGAAAAAGCTGATGGAACTGGATTCGGACAACCAGAAACTTGTAACACAGTTCGGTGCCAGCAGGATTGAGGAAGTGGAAAAATTGCCGAATTTTTATACGTTCAGGAATGGCCTAATATATTCTCACAGGGATTTTGGAAAATTCATGCAGAGACTGAATTCGGGCGAAAAAAGTGCGATAGTTTCCGGGTTCAATGCCAGCTCGACACCACACATAGGGCACATCTCCGTGTTTGATACCAACCTTTATTTCCAGGATAAACACGACATGCACGTTTTCATCCCCATTTCGGAAGACGAAAGCTATGTTTCCGGGAAAATCAAGGACCAGACAGAGGGATTGAAAAATTCGATCCTCATAACCAGGGCCATAATAGCATTCGGCTTTGACCTGAGCAAGACACATGTCATTATAGACCAGATCTTCACGGATATCTATAATCTGGCAATAAAACTCTCACGCGGAATCAACATGTCAGAAATTAAGGCGGTTTACGGGTATTCCAACGACCAGAATGCTGGCCTTCATTTCTATCCTGCAATACAATCCGCGCATATTGTTTTCCCGAACACACAGGGATACAGGAATGTCCTCGTGCCCATAGGTCCGGATGAGGATGCCCATCTCCGCGTCTGCCGGGATGTAGCCGAGAAGTTCGGATTCGAGAAGCCGGCAGTTCTCCATTCCAGATTCCTTATGGGAACTGATGGAACCAAGATGTCCAAATCCAAGGACAACGGGATATTTCTGCTTGACAGCCTCAAGGCAATAAGAAAGAAGGTCATGAACTCATTCAGCGGCGGGCGGGTATCCATTGACGAACACAGGAAACTCGGGGGTATACCTGAAATAGATGTTTCGTTCCAGTACCTTAAGGGTTATTTCCTCTCACCGGAGGAATCGAATGTGCTTTATGGACGATACAAGAACGGAGAAATACTGAGTGGCGAGATTAAATCTATGCTGTATGAAAAACTGAGCCAGAGGATCGAGGAGTTCCAGAGAAGATACGAGAAGGTCAGCCGGAAGGATATAATGAAGGTCATAATGCTAAACGGCACAATGGATATGGAAACTTTGCTAGACCAGCTCGCGATCTGATAGATCTGCCAAAAGAACCACTCAGGTTTACAACCTTTATGGAACCTGCGGCCTGGCAGGGAGTGAATACTGGTGCCGTTTTAGTTTTTCAGGAAAAGTGGCATCTTCTCCATCGCAATCGGTCGGAGATTCCTGCTTCAAAGACCATACACGATCCCAATCCCACCCTGGGGGGTTGCCCCCTGCCTCCGGACAAGTCGGTTTCGGAGGTATATATTTCCACAGGCGTTAATTCGGGAGTGCCCCTACCTATCTTTCCCAATTAACTTATAGTGCCTGCCATAACTAATTGGACTACTTATCCAACAAACATTTCCATCCAGTTTTCACAGAATGTTTTTCTCCTTGAGAGTTCAATGAAATTTGTTTTGACTGTCTCAACCATCATTTCCTAATCTTTCACAAATGCCCTTGAGACGATTCTCTTTATGGACTTCCAGATCTCTTCTATTGGATTCAGCTGTGGAGAGTATGGGAGGAGGAATATGAGAAGAGAAAATAGAGAGAAATTAAAAGAGGGGATCTAATATGATCAATGTGGCTGGTCATAAAGTGTGCAAAGACAACTGGGGCAGATCAATTGACTATATTTCATGCATCACCGAAATAAAGGAAGGAAAAATCAGTGATTTCTCGATTCGACGTAGTATGAC
>DAICSO010000092.1:0-1986 GCA_027368075.1 bacterium | reverse complement strand
GTTTCGGCATTTGCAGAACATTTTTCAAACTTGCTTCAGCTGAAGGGTATTTCAAGAGGTTCTAAGCTTCATTGCAATGCAGGAGAAGTTTGAGTAGGCGGCCAAACGCGATATATTATATAAACTGAGATCATGGCAAATGGTTGAAACCTTACAAGATTGATGCACTCGATCTTACCATTATAGAAATGCTGGAAGAGGACTGCTCCCTCACCTACAATGAAATTGCCGAGAAAACCGGGAAGAACCTGTGGACTGTTAGGGACAGGATGGTGTTGCTCAGGAAAAGGGAGATCATAAGAGGCTGCAGGGCAGACGTGGATTACTCAAAGCTGGGTTACGGATGCAGGGCTCTGATCAGCTTCAATGTGCCGGCGGAGAAGATCGATGCAATAGTGAGTTTCATAAGAACCCAGAAACGGATCAAGAAGCTTACTGTGACAACCGGGCAGAGAAGATTCATGATAGACATAATCGGGACTGATTGCGCTGAGATACGGGAATATGCAAGAAAAGTTCTACCCGACTACGGGATATACGACGTTGATCTTGAAGTCATTCTTGACCAGGTTCCATAGATGTCAGAACCGTGGCAAATTTTGTACTGATGTGGACTTTATTCAACAAAAATTACGGCGATCGTTTATTAAAACAATGCCCATAGTGAATTATGAACAGAGACTTGGAAGAAATAAGGAGATTTGCAGTCTCCACGCTGGGCGAAATGCCCGAGGTAATAGAACTTATCGGCAATTTTAGCACTGAAATGGCGAAGGAACAGTTCAGGGAGAACTCAACGCTTTACCTTGGAAGAAAGAATGTTCCGAACAAGATACTTGCACTGATAGCCATGGGGGTATCTCTGGCGAATGGCCAGGAAAAGTCTTCCATGATACATTTTAAACTTGCGAGGAAGTTTGGAGCCGATCCCCTTGAGATAATCGATTCCCTTAAGGCAGCAAAAATGGCCCTGATGGCTTCCACGCTTTCCTCGATGAGTGCCATTTCCCCCGTAATAGAAAAGAATTTTCCGCAGCCTGTCAGCCAGGAGGTGGAGAAAATACTCAATAAGGTGAAAAAAGACTCTGGAATGGGTTTTTTGCCTGAAAACCTAAACGCAGTATCCAGGATATCATTCGACATCCTGAACGAGCACCTCAAGGAGAAAATGGAACTGCTGTCGCCATATAAGCTGGATCAGAAATTCGTGTTTCTCATATCGTTTGCAGTTAGCATTTCCATAAGATATGAGGAGTGCGCAATTGTGTACCTGAACCAGTTCATAAGGTTTGGAGGAACAGTGCCTGAAATGGAGGATGCAATTTCCATCGCCAGATTCATAACTGGCAACAGGGTCCTGACATCCGCCGTCCCGATTCTTAGAGCAATGGAAGCCATGAATACAGGCGAATTACCCAACTGATTTCCGGTATATTATGATGTACGTGATTCAATGAAAAGCAGCACACTTAATCTTTTCGGATCGGAATGGTTCGGGATATCCATTTCAACCCTTGCACTGGCCCAGGTGTATATACTGATATTCGGGCTTACTGATATTTATGCATTTCACGAAACAGCCGAAGTAGTGATGATCATTGGATGGTCCATATTTGCCTTTATATTCATCCTCTGGGGAGCCAGGGCTATAAAAACCGGGGAGAAGATTGTATCGCACTGGGATAACCTGACCAGGCTGAGCTTTCTTGCACTTATACCAATCGTTGGCTTCGTGGGTAACTATCAATTGATTTATTTCTTCCGTATTTCGGCCCTTGCAGCAGAATTATCCCTGGCTAATTTCTATTTTGAGTATTTTCTTGCACTGATGCTTGGCGTCCTCCTTGGGTACCGACTCTACACCAAGGAGATAAACCCGCGCGAAATGAACTATGCCATTGTGATTCCTCCACTGGCAATTGGAACGAGCGTTTTCCTTGCTCCTGAGCTCATGAGCTATTATGGTGGAGTGGAAAGCCAGTACTT
>DAICSO010000091.1:0-2045 GCA_027368075.1 bacterium | reverse complement strand
GTACGCTGATGTCACGTTTTCAGGGAATGTAACGTTCGAAGTGCGTGAAACGTTAAAGGGAATAGGAACATTGTTTGGGAATGCGTTTCTTGGAGTGGGGAAGTTGACGTTTGTGAATGCGGGTATCACCTTGTTTGGTTCCGCTGGAGGCGTTCCATTGTAGAATGTGAACCATACGCTCAACGCTGACGAGTAGCCAGGATTGAACTGCGGCGAGGTTACGAATACTGATGAGGTTGCGTTCATTATGCTTCCGTATTCTGTTATGTTCTGAGTAACACTGGTGTTTTCCAGTTCGAGGGTGTTCCCGGCAAGCACTTCCACCCCATTAACCGTCACAACAAAGCTGTCATCGAAGGGGTTGGATATGTATTGGTCAAAGAACGAGACCGTGATTTTTGAAAAGTTTCCGCTGGGGAAATGAACACTGTTATTCTGCTCATTTGAAGTTGTATTGTGTGAGACAAAGGCATTATACACAGGTACGACAACAATACTGTTGCTTGTAGAGGTAAAGCCTGTGCATTGCCACATCCTCGAGAGTTGCAGTTTTCCCCCCGATGGTATATTTTCTTGTGCCATCATTCACTATAAATGAATATTTCTGTCCCTCCATTATTTCATATCCCTCCACCTGGCCGCTGATTTCCACTTTCTTTCCATCAGATATTCCTTCCACATTGGCAAAAAGGGTCAGGCCTGCTTTGAGATAAGCGGCAATAGCTTCACATGCAAGCCAGCCGGTCTTGAATGACCTTGATTGCAGATCAGTGAAATCCCTCACAATACTGGAAGGTTTCCATATAGTGCTCATGAAGTAATAGCCAAGAATGTGTATCATTTCATTTTCTTCGAAGAACACGCCATATGGGGTGGTCTTGTCAATTATGGACATGTTTACGATTGCGGCTGTTCTGTCTGAGATGGCGATTTCGGCAGCTCTTGCAACCCTCTGTCTCAGAACAATGCTCTTTGGCAGGCTTGCTATCTGTTGGCTTGACGTGTCTGAAAAAACGACAAGTGCAACAGTTACTCCCCTGAAGACGGCAGCATCCAGTTCTCTGCCGAGCATACTCAAGTGCTCCGATGAAAGGGAAATGACAAGTTCTTCCCTGGACCTGACTATCATGCTCCTGAATTTTTCGAGAATATTCACATTATCCTCCACAAGCCACATGTATGGAGTTTCACTCTTCTTGTGGTTTCCAAGGGAAATAACATAGGTCTCCAGTTCATCCACAAACGTATTCAGGCTCTCGACATTCTTTTTCAGGGATAATGAAATAGGGATCGCCCTGTAGATCCTTGTCCTCCCCGGGCTCACCTCTATGAGTCCTTTCTTGATTAGCGTGTTGCAAACATCGTAAACCCTTGGTTGAGGTATGCTTGAGTTTTTCACGATTCCTGCAGAAGGCTGTGGGCCATATAGCAAAAGGCTCTTGTAGACCTTTATCTCGTACGGAGTTAGGCCAAATCTTAAAAGGCCTTCAACAAGCTCCTCATCTTTCACCTCAAATTATCCAACTGGAGATATAAAGCTTTTACTTCTAGGGCGGACTGAACATTGCTTATATTCGTTATTTCAAGATAATCGGTCCTTTTGAAAACTTCTGACTTAAGTGTCAACCGTTCATGGATGAGAAGAGAATCAATGCTTCGGAGTTGGAATATATTCGTAAATAATTTGAGCAATCTAACTTTATTTCGTTCTATAAGTCAGCTGAGTAATAACCAGCCTGAATGCTATACAAAGATGCTTGCACTATCCCCATACTTCAGCGCCATGGAATTTTTCTTCATAATGTTAATATACATATTTCAATTGAATTTTTAGATTTAAATGAAAACAAGTAGCATCGTGCTGGCTGTTGCCGTTGCTCTTTTGTTGCTCGGAAGTATGATGGTTATTTCATACCAACCGGACAGCGTAAGCAGTCGTGTCGCAACTAGCGCGCCTTCAACAACCTGGAGTTCCAGCGGTTTTGGTAGCCATCGCATTGTGAATATGGCACTGGATAACACGCCCAGTGCTTTCTCGGGTCCTC
>DAICSO010000090.1:0-2139 GCA_027368075.1 bacterium | reverse complement strand
GGCATAGCGGAGGGTGCTTCCTTCGACCGGCCCCATGAAATTCACTACCGAGGCCATCAGCGAGCCGAAGTGAAAATCCTTCAGGCGCCTGTTCAGGAATGAATTCACCAGGATAAGCCTCATCTCTCCGCTGAGGTCAGGAGGCTCCGCTTTCTCGAGTTCACATGAGTATAATTTCCTGAAAAACTCCCTGATGTTTGCATGATCCTGCAGTGAGGTGCTGGAAACATAGAACTCTGTACGATCACTCCCCGGAATGGCCACGAATTCATTCTCTTCATTGCGCGACGGTATCAGAAGGTATGATCTGTCCCTGTAAAGTAGCATATCGGTTCGCACATCCGGGATCGTGAACACCAGTCTTGACCACATCCTGGGATCAGTATTGATCATTGGCGGTTATCTAGAGGCGGTTATTGATATTTTTCCGTCAGGAGTTATCATCCCTGGCTACAGGAGATCGACGCTCATTACAAAAGTGTTTTATCCTTCAAGCAGCATACTGAGATGCATGTTCAACATAGTACTCACAGCGGCTTTCGCACTTGGACTTATTGTCGTGGCGTTCCTTTCCTGGCTTGTCGCCTCAGTTGCGATCTGGATAGCATCCGATGCCATCTCAAGAAAGATATCATTCAGCAGGGCGATGTTCGTCTCGCTTGCTTCCGTCATCGTATTTCTAGTGCTTGAGTTCCTCTTCGGACTTATCAGCCCGATCCTTGGTGTCATATTCGGGCTCCTCGGGGTGCTATATGTGATCAAGACCGAACTTCACACTGGATGGGTAAAGGCGTTCGTTATAGCGGTTATTGCACTGATAGTTTTCCTGATCCTTGAGATAATACTGTCAGCACTGGTAGGCATAACGCTGCTGATACCGACATCGTTCCACTAAACTCATAACCAGTGTTAAGGATTCTGGGCAAGGGTTTCTTCAACAGCCAGTTCAACCGCCTCATCGCTGCTGTACGTGTTTTTCCAGCCGGTGGACAGGAGCTTGTCGATTGCCAGCTGTGCGACCTTGACGTCTCCTTTCCATCCTCTGCCGTCTATCCCTCCAGTAAAATCATATTTGACCCTTCCCAGATGCATCTTCTCCACGACCGTATCAGCAATCTTCCTCACGGATGTGGTGCCTGGGTTCCCGAGGTTGTATATATCCGTTGCCTTGCTCCTCTCATGAACGTGGACCATGGAGGCTATGCAGTCGGTGACGTGAAGATAGGATTTCCTCTGGCTCCCGTCGCCGAGTATCTCGAGTTTTTCCCTGTTCCGGCGTAGCTTGTTGATGAAGTCAAATATGACACCATGGGTTGAATTCCTCCCCACAATGTTAGCGAACCTGAATATGGTCCCCCTTATCCCGTAATAGTGTGAGTAAGCCGTTATAAAGCCTTCGCCGGACATCTTGGATGCGCCGTAGGAGGATATTGGCATATAGGGCCCGAAATTCTCCGGGGTTGGCAACACCTGTGTCTCCCCGTAGACCGTGGAACTGGAAGCGAAGAGAATCTCGGCTGTACCGGTTTTCCGCATCCACTCCAGCAGGTTGAATGTCGCAAGGACGTTGTTCCTGAAATCCGTCTCAGGGCTGGCAGATCCTCCCCTCACGTCAGAATTTGCTGCCAGATGGATCACGATGTCGGCCTTGCCAATTTTGTCGAGAGCCCCGGCCTCTGCAATGTCCACTTTCAAGAATTTGAAATTGCTGTTTTTTCTTAAGCCTGAGATGTAGCGTTCGTCCACGTTTGACAGGTTGTCCACCACCGTTACACGATTCCCCTTAATCAGGTACCCGGCCATATTTGATCCTATGAAGCCTGCCCCGCCGGTTATGATTATGTCTTTATCTGCAAACATTGATTGGAGAATTTGTGAACATATATAAATAATCCAATGCGAATTGAGGGGAAATTGCCCGGACCACATTATGGATATCATCCGACCGCCTGGAGTTCCGGTCTTTTCGATGGAAAACATCACACCCTGGAAGATTCTTCGAGGACTCCATAATTTTCCCGCGATGGTATCCGGTGTTTTCTTGAATGTGCTTCCGATTGGAATAAGTTGAAATTGTCAAATGTGTTTAGCTTTCATGGAAAAGGAGAAAAGCAGCGGCATGGTTGTTTACAGGACTGT
>DAICSO010000008.1:0-30139 GCA_027368075.1 bacterium | reverse complement strand
CGTTGCCAGAAAGTAGCAGGGAAATTTCATTGATGAATTCACCGGTTGCCGTGATGAACTCCTCACTCTGGGCCCTCACCCCCGCTGTATTGAAACCAAAAAGAAATAGTGAAGCGGGTGAGATCGTTTCGTTCGCGGGCGCGCTGGCATAACTGTATGAGGTTTCATTGGTAGGCGTGTATAATACTCCTGAAAAGTTGGCGTCGGATGACAGATTGGAAACAGTAGAATTCTCCGGAGGGGTGAATCCAGTGATGTGGCCGGGTAAGCTGGCGTAATTTCCCCCTTGAAGTGTAAGTTGATCAGATACCCTGCCCGTGCTTGATGAAAAGCCCGTTGCAGAGATGCTGGCATTGAGCTGTGAAAAATCGTGGCTAATATTCAGTGTGACTCCGGGTGAGGAGCCATTGGAAGAAAATAGCAGGACAGGTGCCGAAGGACTGCTTATTATAACAATGGGATTGTAAGAGACGACTCCTGCACTTGCCAGGCCGGTTGATAGAAAGGCCAAGGCTACAACTATTGCTACTGAAGCTTTAAGTCCTCGCCCTGCCATCTGAAACACTCTCACTGAGCAGGAGCGTACTGCATGGTAAGCTTTGCAGTGCCAGCCGTTACCTGCGTGGAAAGCGTATTCATAACTATGGTGAGATACAGAACGGAACTGCTGGATACTTGAATGAGGGTACCGCTTGTTATTTCCGTCCCATAGCTGGATGGGGTTGCCGAGATTGCCGGGGTGTTTGAATAGTAAATTGTAACGTAAGCCGGCAGCGTGCCGTTAAGCCACACCTGGGCATTAAATCCTGCGTTATTTACTATCTCCAGCGCATTTGTAATATTAACTCCGCTGTGATGGCTGTAGTTCAGGTCGAGGGTTACATTTTCCCCAGAAGCCGCATAATTGGCATACAGGAAATGCATGCTGTTTGCCTGGGAATAACCTGGTCCATCTGTAATGTAAACCACGGCATTATTCTGGCTTGTTGATACCAGAATTGGGTCGTTAATGATAACCGCCGCAGTGGCGGTAGCTGGTAGAAGCGCTGCAGTAAATATTGCCAAAAATAGGAATGTCTTTCTGTTCATATTTTCTAGAGATAATGTTACTGATATATAAAAATATAATTATGTATATTTTATTCCATATTCATATCTGCAGTTGCCAAGCATCTTGCATCAATTCCCGGCATCTGTGTGCTGCAGGAGTCAGGGGGATGCATGGTTACTGTTCCAGATAATGCTAAATAACCGCAGGGGATGATCAGGGCGTGTCCGTAAAGGGATTGTGCCATATTTGCGGGGCACCTGCATCGGCTCTTTGCAGGATATGCAACGAGCCAACCTGCGAGAATCACCTGTCTAAGAACGGGAGAGTGTGCATACTCTGCCAGGAAAAGTTTGGGGGACTGGTATTCAGCGCCTGAATCTGTATGATTGCAGCCAGTCGAGGTCAGAGTTGTATATATCCCGTATATCCTTTATATCGTAAAACATCATTGCAAGCCGCTCAAGGCCCAGACCCCACGCTATTACTGGTTCCCTTAGTCCCATGGGTGCGGTGACCTCAGGCCTGAACAAACCCGATCCACCCATCTCCACCTCCTTACCATCTATGACTGCTACCACGTCCATGCTGGGCTCCGTATAGGGATAGTATGACGGGATCAGCTTTATTTCGTTGAAGCCGAGTTTTGAGTAGAATTCCCTGATGAGCCATTTCAACGTCGATATGTTGGCGTCCCTACCGTAGAAAACCCCTTCAATCTGGTGCAGTTCCGCAAGATGCTTCCAGTCAACACTTTCGTGCCGAAACGCCTTCTCTATGGAGAATACCGCCACTGGTGGCTCACGATGATTGTAGAGGTATCTTATGGTATTAACTGTTGTATGGGTCCTTAGCAGCATTCTCCTTGCCTCGGCTTCATCCCATCGGTATCTCCACCCGGAATACCCTGGAATTCCACTTTCGTGTGACCTCTTTACCTTCTGAAGAATTTCAGGGTTTTCAAAGTCAGGCTTGTTCTTGACCTCAACATAAAATGTGTCCTGCAGTTCCCTCGCAGGATGATGCTGTGGAATGAACAGTGCGTCCATGTTCCATCCCGCATATTCTATGTAGTGCCCGCGTATTTCACTGAATCCAAGCTCCAGGAATATTTTCTTCACGCGATTGATGAGGTAAGTTATTGGATGCATGGAAGCCCCGTGAAGAGCTTCAACCGGAGAAGACAGGTCGTACTCCCTGAATCTTGATGATCTCCATCTGCCGGATAAAATAACGCTGCGGTCTATTTCCTCGATCCTGTCATTACCTGAATCGCGAATTTCGAAGAGCCTCCCCCCATCGGTGAGGGTTATGTACCTCCTTCCTATTTTTTTCATCTCCAGCAGATTCCCTCTACCCTTGAGGTTCTCCATGATTTTCCGATCCACATTTCCCAGACCTGAATCCAGAATTTCAAGCGCCTTCTGACGATCCTGGATTTCCCTGTTTGCAGCCGCGTTTTCAAGATATTCTATCCTGCCGCCTTTGGGCTTGATCCCAAACTTTGCAAGTTGTGTTATGGCAATTGTCCCCTTTTCCTTCCCGAATCTTTCAAATATCTGGTTCAGTTCGGCTGATCCCTCGTTCCTGAGAAATTCAAGAACCTCGAGTTCCGGCAGACCCTCGGCCAGATATTTCCTGCCTTCCCTGCCGAGCTCGAATTGTTGCTCATATTCAGTCTCCACTGCTACGAGCCCCTTTTGCTGTAGCCACGAAACTGCGCTTGTTAATTCCCTTTTAGTCATCTCGGGCAGAATGATGCTATCCTCCGCCACCTTGGATGAATCTGGAAGGCCCTTTATAAATTTCAGAACCTCGTTCTCATTCCTGCTTAAGTCCATCGAGTATAGAACATACCTTCAAATATGAATTTTTGCAGTTTTCCTGTGTTTAGGAAGCAGACTCGATTCGCAGGAAATCCACTATATTTTAATATAGGGTATACATTATTATATAATGCAAACCGGAGTATTCCTAAAGATTGAATTCAATTCCGACATCCCGTTATATCAACAGATAAGGGATCAGATCGTTGCAGCCATTGCAGATGGGACACTCAAGGATGGACAGATCATCCCGTCTGCCAGATCCATGGCGAAGAACCTTGGCATAAATTACCACACTGTCAACAAGTCCTACAATATACTGGCGCTTGAGGGTTTCATAACCATGAACTCAAAGAAACAGCTCCTCGTAAAGCCGGCTTCAGGTGCGCAGCTGAAACGGTTCCTGGATGACTGGAGCTCGGTTGAGGTGAGCCTCATCAATGAAGCAAAGGCAATGGGATTCGAAGCTGAGAAGATAATGGAAATATTCAAAAAGCTGGTATATTCGCCGTCAAGCCAACTCGATAGTTCACACTGATCGAAATGTTGCTGCTGCCAGTTGCAAGGAAAGTTAACAGGATCATTCCCGAGCTGTGTGCAAAACAGAAAATGAGGTGCATTGACTGAATCCGTCTGAAATAGATACCACGGCTGTCTTCCTGGTTATCGGGCTGGTGTACTGGCTTGTGCCGTATGTCACCCAAAGCACAATAAAGTTTGGAGTGAGAATACCTCCGGGAAGGATCAATGACCCCGTGTTAAGGAGAATGCTGAAATCGTACCACGGGTGGGTGACTCTAGCCACAATCAGCATTTTTATGGCATTCATACTTATGCCTGACCTTTACGGGATTTTCTGGATTGGAACCTTCTCATTTATTGCAGAAATAGTTGCGGTGTATCTCATTTACTTTGTGATTCACTGCAGGCTAAAGAAAATAAAGGATGAAAACGAATGGTACCAGGGTGCAAGACAGGCTGCCGGTGTTCTGCTGCCATTTGCACATCAAGACCATAGAGATTACGTTTACACCATCATGATTTCATTTTCTGCTGTCATAATCGCTGCGACTGTTATCATGGGAGCCTTACTTTATCCTGACCTGCCTGCCCTTCTGGTTACTCACTATACTCATAATGGAATCCCTGACAGCTTTGAAAGGAAGGATCTCATTGACGTTTTTACATTTCCGATCCTGCAGCTGGTTGTTACTGCAATTCTTTTCCTGGTTTCCTATGCCATCTGGAAATCGCGACAGGAAATCGAGGTTTTCAGGCCGTATACTTCATATCTGCAACAACTGAAATTCAAGAAATATTACAGGTACGTGATTATAGCAATATCTATCTCACTGAATGTCTCGTTGATGTTTGTGGCAGCAATACGATGGGGACTGCTGAACCGCAATTATGGGTCCGCTCTGAACTACTTTCCAATAACTGCAGTTCTCCTTATCTCTACACCAATGATTTACCTTGGTCAGCAGGGCAGCCGGATAAAAACTGGATTCCCGGAACAACCAACCGGCTTCGTAAACATGAACGATGACGTTTTGTGGAAGGGGGGAATTTTTTATTTCAACAGGGCCGATCATTCGTTTTTAGTGGCTAAGAGATTCGGGATAGGGTGGACGCTTAATTTCGGCAACCCCCTTACCTGGGTGGTTCTGTGGGGAATTGTTATGATTCCGATAATCAGTTTATTGGTTATCTCACATTGAAAGCTGCTATTCTCCTCAGATTTAAGTGTCCGTGCTAGCCCCTTTGATTAGTGCATACATATAAAATATAAATACAGCTATATGATAATCCAGAAGGTACATTATTGGTCGAAATAAACGATCCCATGCAGATTTCTTTGCAATCTGAACCGGTTTTAAGCGAGGGAAAACAGTGGTCAATTTTCAGGGATTCGGTCAGTAAACTTCCAATAGTATCAATAAAGACCAGGGAAAGTCTTCTGGAAAGCATAATCTCGCATTATGATTGCAGAGACGGCAGATCTGCCATAGTTTTATACAATTTTGGTTATGAGGATATTGCAAGACAGGTAAGCAGCAATTGCAAGAACTCAACTTTGCTTGAAATAGGGAACATAGATAGGGCGATCATCGGGGACTCCAGACATGCAGCGAATCTTGGCGATCAGATGGCTTCCGAAATATTTGCTGATTCCATGAAATTCCGGAAGCTCGATATATTTATCATAGGGGCAAGCAATATCTTCCTATCAGACAGAAAGGGCTTCAGCATGCGATTCACTGAACAGTTTTGGAATTCTTTTATATCGGCTATTAACACAATCAACAACGACTCAAGACTTATAATGTTCAGCAAGAGGGGAAATACTGAAGTGGAAAAACTTTTGTACTCGCTCTCTCATGCCGTGGTATCTGTTGACATTGTGAACGATGGCCTCGATTTCCAGATAACAAGCCTATGAAAAACCCCAGAAGAGTAGCCATAATTTTTTCTTTCTTTGCTGCACCTCTCCTCCTATCTATTTTTACAGCTACTTCTTTCCTCGCCATACCACTGGTATATATTTACTGGTTACTCCTGTTCATATCTGTTTTCACCGTAGCAGTATTCCAGGTCCAGATGTTCAAGGCAGACAAATACACTTTCAAATTGCTACACCATCAAGCAAGCAAAAAAATGATTATATTCATTGCCAGCTTCAACGAAGACCCAGGAATGCTGGCTAGAAACCTTATTTCAATCAAAAATGCTAACAGGGATGGTGAAGTCTGGCTACTGGATGACTCCACAGACCAAAAAATAGTGAAGGAACTAATACCGATCTGCGAGAAACTTGGAGTCAGGTTCATTCATAGAAACTCGAGGAGAGGATATAAGGCCGGAGCCTTAAATGACGCCATGGCGCTGGTAGGAGATGATTATGAGTTTATGACGGTTTTTGACAGCGACCAAATGCCGAACCCCAGATTCTTCACTGGCATCATGGGTTACTTTTCTGACCCAAAGATTGCAGTTGTTCAAGTCCCCCAGACATACACAAGCGTTCCAACGAACATCAGTCATTCCGCATTTTTCCAGCAGGAAGTTTTTCTAAGGAAAATTATGAGGGCAAGAAGTGGCTCTTCAGCATTTATTCTTGGGTCTGGTTTTGTAGCAAGAATTTCCGCAATCAAGTCAGTGGGCGGATTTTTTGAAGACAATGTAACAGAGGATCTGGCCACATCAATCCTTCTTCAGAGCAAGGGCTGGAAGATAATATATGTGGATACTTCTGACATCTGGTACGGTAGGTCTCCGGAAACTGTCAGTGCATATATCAAGCAACAGGGTAGATGGTCCCTAGGAGGTTTTCAGGCGCTTTCGCTGATGTTGTACAGCAATCTCTCAATATCTGCTTTTTTTGATTACTTTTCAGGTTGGCTTTACTGGTTATGGGTAGGTCCAATCAGACTTTTTTCGCTTCTTTCACTCGTGCTATTCCTGGATTTCAGGCTATATACAATTCTTGTAAACCCTATATTTTTCATCATCTTTTACTTCCCGTTTTTTATTTATTCAATGATCTTCTATTATTATACAGCAAGCGACGGACTGATGAGCTACGGAATAAAGGGGTTTTTCATGCACCAGGGTGCCGAACTTCTCCTGATGTTCACTGTGACTTCTTCATTTTTTGCATACGTTTTAAAAAGAAAGCGACCTTTTGCCGTTACTCCAAAAGGCGTTGCAGGAACTTATTCTCTCAGGCAGGCTATGCCTATGATCTCGATAGAATTGCTTGTTACTTCCACGATAAGCTTGGGGATAATATGGCTGAGGACTGCCAGCCAATTTCTGCTAAGAGTGGCCATTTACATCAACGTATTCTTCGCAGTCTATCTCATACCTTTCCTGATAGCAGCAAGCGTCATACTGTTTACCAGTACTTATTCCCCTAAAAATGAAACGGTTCTATTAACCAAGGTACAGCCGCCTGAATAGAACAGGAAACAAAAATTCGGCTATAAAACAGTTATTGATGGACATTTGTGTAGAAAGATCTGGATCGCATCATGTCCCTCCTGTTAGGGACAGGCCCGTTCTGATTTGCATATTTACGGATGAAAGATGGCTTTCCAAAAACCCCGATCAAAGATGTATCGTCAGCATTTAAATTGAGCAGATATTTTCCTTTCATGCTCTTAAGAAAATCAGCGAGGTCCAGAAAATCATTGTCGGTGAAATTATAATTATACCAGTCTTTTCCGGGATATGGAGGATCAAGATAGAAAAAAACCTCCTCGGAATCATATTTGCGTATAATATCCCGAAAGTCCTGGTTTTCTATCCGCCAATTTCTTACAATATCACGAATTTTTCCAAAGTTGTAAAGGGTCTTCTTCAGATACATACCTGAAGATTTTTCCCTTTGTGTTCCGTAGGTGTTACCCAGCCCTCCGAAGCTGCGGCTAAATCTTACTATTGTGTTTCCCGCCTTGAGCGGGTCGATGACATCTCTATGGCCTGGAGCCAAACCGGCATTAACCTGCGGCTTGCTTGAACTCGTACCATCTCTGCCGGTTTTCCTGCCTTCGTCTCTTCCAGTAATCCCGATTTCGTTGTCAGGGTTGCGAACAGGGTTTAACCTGTAATTTTTCTCTCCGTTGCTGGTTGCTGCTATCTTCAACGCTTCATACAGGATTCCAGGTTTGTACTTTATGGAGTTGAACAGATTTGTGAACTGCGGATCTATATCGTTGTAGATTGTGTTCGGAAAATTAATGTTAAGCGATACTGACCCTGATCCGCCAAAAACATCTATGAATAAACTGCAGTGGGAGTTGTTAAACACCTTCTCTATGTCTGGAATAACAACAAACTTAGCCCCGGGATATTTTAGCAGTCTGAGATAAACCATGGCTTACTGCTGGCATATCCCCTCTCAGGCTATATTGCTTTCCAACACCTATTGATAGCTAACTCGCTAATAGGAATGCAGCACTAACGCTCAAATATAGGCAGTTCCCGTTCCTAAAATAGCCAAAATTGTCGCGCCTCTACCCTTTGAGGCTATTTCAAGCAGATGGTGAATCCCGAAAGTGATGCCTTTATGGATATCTTTCCTGACAATCAGAAATAAGAAAACCTCGTTTCATAATGTGAGTAAGTTTAAGAGATGCACTCACCACTGTTTCAACCCTGAACCAATTGCTCGACAAAATGCTATTCCTTCAGCAAGAAGACTCTTGGTGAAATCGTTCCTTTACTTTTTGCGAAATTAATTATCGGTATTATGCAGAAACTCATTTAATTTAAATAATAGAATGGCTTTTATTTTTAATGACAAGGAAGATCACAGTTAATATGTATATGACCCTGGATGGATTTGGCGTATTTCCCAAATATCCGGGTTCTGACGTAGAAGAGGATGAACCTGATGATTTCTGGAAAGAAATGTGGATAAGCAGATATGATTCGGTTGACACCATAGTTTTCGGAAGGCGGTCCTATGAAGGACACGCTCAGGTTCACGCACTGGCGAACCGAAAGAAAACTGATCAGGAATTCCTTTATGATTACTCGAGATTTCTCGAGAGATGCAAGCTGATAGTACTCAGCAACACGTTACAGAAAACAACATGGGGTGATTGCAGAATTGAGAAAGGCGATATCGGAAATTTGGTAGATCGGCTCAAAAAGGAACCGGGAAAGGACATAATAGTAGAGGGAGGGCCTTCGCTGGCCCATGATTTCATCCAGAGAAGATTGGCTGATGACTACAAAATGCTCGTGATGCCGGTGATTTATGGGAAAGGCCCTCATTATTGGGGTACTATGGTGGATCAGGAAACGCTGAGGCTTATCAACGTTAAGACTATGGCGCATGGTGAATTGATTCTTCACTATGCAAGTGTCCGGTAGTGGTTGATCCTTGTTTGAACACCAATCTATTCCAAAAAGTCCACCAGGATCATGACATTGATGCTTAAAAAACAGAATCTAAAAAAATATCGCTGAAACATAAATTATATGCCTGATAGTGGGTCTGTCCGGATTTGGACCGGAGTCTCCAACTCCCGAAGCTGGAAGGATACCAGGCTACCCCACAGACCCTGTGATCGAGGAAAGGTTGCAGCCTTAATAATATTTCAGTCAGCGTGGAGGCATCCTTATGGCTCCGTCGAGTCTTATGGTTTCTCCATTGATCATGGCATTCTCTATTATGTGCACAGCCAGGGCAGCGAATTCTTCAGGCTTCCCGAGTCTTGAGGGAAATGGCACCTGCTTTCCCAGCGATTCCCTCACCTCAGGAGGTAGCTTCCCAAGGAGTGGAGTGTCGAATATACCTGGAGCGATTGTCACGACTCTTATTCCGTATGCTGCCAGGTCACGGGCTATTGGAAGTGTCATGCCCACTATTCCGCCTTTTGATGCGGAATATGCAGCCTGACCAATCTGGCCATCGAAGGCTGCGATTGAGGAAGTGTTGACGATCACCCCCCTCTCTCCATCGGCATTGGGGATATTCATTGTGGCGTGTTCCGAGAAAATGCGTATAGCATTGAATGTCCCTATGAGGTTTATCCCGATTACTCTCGTAAAGCTCTGCAATGAGTGGACTCCATTCTTTCCTACAACTTTTTCAGCTATCGCTATGCCTGCGCAGTTGATCAACCCATGAACATACCTGCCTGCCTTTGTCGCCTCTGAAAAAAGATTCTTTACGCTTTCCTCGCTCGTTACATCTGTTTTGATAAACGTTCCGTTCAGTTCTTTCGCCACAGCGACTCCATTATCCTGATCCAGGTCGGCTATTATTATGCGCGCACCCTTACGATACAAAAGGCGTGCAACAGCAGCCCCCAGTCCTGAAGCACCGCCGGTTATGACAAATGACCTATCCTTTATTTCCATAAGTTGAAATGCAAAGAAAGGTCATAACCTTTCCACTATCATCCCGTTTGCCATTCCGCCACCCTCGCATATGGCGATCAGGCCGGTGCTGAGCTTCTCATGCTCCAGCGCGTTGATCATTGTAGCGAGAATCCTTGTGCCGGTGGCTCCAAGCGGATGGCCAATGGCGATTGCACCGCCATGAATATTTACTTTCTGCATTGGAACCTGGAATTCCTTCTGCCAGGCAAGCACTACAGGAGCAAAGGCTTCGTTTACCTCGAAGAGGTCTATATCGTCTAATTTCATTCCTGCCTTTTCAACAAGCTTTCTCGTAACCGGTATTGGGCCTGTAAGCATCTTAATCGGGTCAACACCGACAGCAGCTGTTGAAACAATTCGCGCCTTCGGTTTGAGATTGAATTCATCCACCGATGCCCCGGACGCCAGAAGGGCAAGGCTGGCACCGTCCGATATCTGGCTTGAGTTCCCGGCAGTGATCATCTTCAGTCCCTCAAATGCCGGAGGCAACCTGGCCATTTTTTCAATATCTACCGTTTCCCTTACGCCTTCGTCCTCACTGACAGTTACTTCCTTCCCGTCGTCTGCAGTTACCTTGACCGGCACGATTTCTTTTGTTGTCCTGGGCCTGGCCTTGAACGCGAGCCTGTGACTCCTTTCTCCAAGCCTATCCATTTCCTCCCTGGTGACGCCCCATTCTCGGGCAATCATTTCAGCGCCTACGGCCTGGCTGAACCAGCCATTATCCATGCCGTATCTTGCCTTAAGGCTGGAAGTAAGCGGGGAAAAGCCATCCTTGAAATTACTGTACATCGGAATACGCGTCATGGATTCCACTCCTCCGGAAAGAACAATGTCATAGTTGCCAGACATTATTCCGTAAGCCGCAAAAGTGGCCGCCTGCAGGCTGGAACCGCACTGGCGATCTATTGTCGTAGCAGGAACACTCTCTGTGAACCCTGCCGATAGCCACGCATTTCTCGCTATATTTGTCGACTGTTCGCCATTCTGTGTTACGCAGCCTATCAGGACATCGTCGATCAGTGAATCGTAAACATTGTTTTTTCCGACAACGTTTATCATCAGGTCCGCCAGGAGATCCACCGGATGCTTGTTCTTGAGCTTCCCGTTGCGCTTTCCCATCGGTGTCCTCTTTGAGTCGATCACAAATACTTCCTTTGAACTGTTCCCCCTGACCATATTATTTCCTCTGTTTGTGTAATGAATATATTCCATTAAATGTTGTCTTTTCAGACATGTGAAAAACATGAAACTGCTGAATCTCAAGCTTTACAGCAGCGTGAGTATATGGTAAAATGTACAGACATAAATCTTTATATTCATTACGGAATTTCAACTGTGGAAACCCGAGAGACAGATGACTACCACAGGATGCTGACCAGGATCGACGGCATCAACCGGTATAGAAATCTCCTTGCTTTGCAGGATGAAATCTGGAAAATGCACAGCAAGTACCCGTTTTCCGTTTATGCAAACATAAAGGGCAGGCTGGCGGAGAAGATCAAGCTTTTTGAAGGACCGAACTGTGATTCCATAAGCATGAGAGTGATATTCATCAATGGGTCATGGGTCAACCTGGAGAAAGCCGACTGCATTGCTGCCCAGCAGAAGGGGATGAAGTTGCCGGATTTCATGGCAATAAAATACCCCCATTCAGTCGATTTTGAGATACCCCAGAACGCCCTCAAGAGCATGGGTAGTTCCAAGACCGCAGAAGGATCTTCGCCTCTGGGCAACCCAAATCAGGAATTCTCCATTGCCATTGAGGTGCTGCAGACGCGCCTGGAATACCTGATCAGGATTGTGGACCACATGGAATCTCTTTACACTGCCGCAATACCCAGGATATCCGAGAACATCAAGGAGATCAATGGGAAGCTTGACGAACTTTACAAGAGACTTGACTCTTTCAAGCAGTCCTGAACCGAGCTTTTTTATTGAATTTGCCATCCAAAAAATTAGATAAGTGAATTGCTATTCACTGAGAGAATAAAATGTCTACCGTATTGCTTGAAACCAATGTTGGAAATATTGAGATAGCTCTTTTTGATGAAACCATGCCCGTTACTGCAGGAAACTTCCGGAAGCTTGTTGAGAAGAAGTTCTACGACGGAACTGTATTCCACCGCGTCATACCTGACTTCATGATACAGGGCGGCGATCCAACCGGCACAGGGATGGGCGGACCAGGCTATAATATAAAGGACGAATTCAGCAGGGACAACAGGAACGACCGCGGTACAATATCCATGGCAAATGCTGGCCCCAACACTGGAGGGAGCCAGTTTTTCATCAATCTTGTCAATAATAATTACCTGGACAAAAAGCACCCCGTCTTCGGGAAAGTGACCAACGGGATGGAGGTTGTTGACGCAATCAGCAAGGCCAAGACGGACAGAAACGACAGGCCACAGAACAAGATTTTTATAAAAAGCGCTAGAATACTCTAGCCGCTATCCCTCTGTCTGGATGCCGTAGAGCTTGGCGAATGTCCCACCTGATTTAAGCAGGTCCACTAGCTTTCCCTCCTCCACCTTCCGTCCGTGGTCCAGAACTATTATGTTGTCAACAAGGGAGATCATGCTGAACCTGTGCGTGATCAGAATAAGCGTCCTGCCGGCGAGATATTTTGAAAGTGCGGCCATGATGACCTTCTCCGACTCCGGGTCAATCTGTGAAGTCGGCTCATCCATGACGAGAATTTCCGGTTCACGTACCAGCGCCCTCATAATTGAGACGGCCTGCCTCTGTCCCTCCGACAGGTTCCGCCCCATTTCCCCAATGCCTGTATCCAGTCCGTGATCCAGTCCGGAAAAAATTGTGTCAAGGCCAAAGGAAACGGAAAGCCTGTCGACAGTCTCCCGCGATATGTCAGGCCTGCTGAATATCACGTTCTCGTAAATGGACCCCCTGAACAGAAACTGTTCCTGCAGCACTGGGGCTATGAGCTTTCTGTATGACGAGGTCTCTATTGACCTCAGGTCCACTCCATCGATGGACACAGAACCACCCGTGGCATCGAAGAACTTCATGATTATGTTGCTCAGCGTTGTCTTTCCAGCTCCGGTGTGACCCACGATTCCTATCCTTGATCCCTTCGGGATAGTCACGCTTATTGAGTCAAGTGCTTTCTCATCACCGTAGGAGAAGGACACATCCTCAAAGACTATTGATCTGTCGAATTCTGCACTGGTGCCTCCCCTAAAATCAGTCCTTTCTCTCTCTGTGTCTATTATGGCATAGATCCTCCCGACGCCAACCATTGCAGATTGGTATGACGTGTAGGTCTGCGAAAGCTGCACAACCGGATCAAAAAACTCCTGCAGGTACACAACAAACGCCACCATTATCCCAATTGTCACGAGACCGGACACAAGTTGTATTCCTCCCGCTATGATCACGATCGTTATGCCCGCGGCTTCAATAACCCGGATAATGGAGCCGTAGATCGAGGAGAGCCTCTGGGCTTTCATGTTAGACCTGTAGTTGTTCCCGTTAAGTTTGCTGAACTGTTCTGCCGTCCTGGCCTCCGCACCGAAAGACTTGATGAGCCTGATTGCGTTTATGTTCTCGCTGAGGTTGCCGGTAATGGCTGCTATGGTCCGCCTCGTGCCAAGGTAATTTCTCCTGACCCTGGGTTGAATTGCAAAGGTGAACCCTATCAGCAGTGGAATTGCGATCAGGGCATACAGGGTCAGCCTCCAATCAAGATAGACCATTATGGAAATGGAAACTATAACTGTGGAAATTCCAGAAATGACCTGTGGAACCTGGAATGTGAGGAACTCACTCAGGGCCTCTCCGTCGTTGGTGATCCTGCTGATCAGGTAACCTGTCTTAACATTCCCGAAGAACCTCAAGGGCACCCCCTGAAGATTTGCAAGTGCCCTGTCCCTCAGCGATTTTATTGTTGATTGAGCGACTCTTGTCGAGGAAATGGTCCTTATCCTGTTTGAAAAGAACTGAACAATATAGAGAAGCAGGAATAGGAGCCCATAGAATACCAGCCCTGTTGAGTTCCGGGACAGTACGCTGTTGATGGCAAGCCCGAGCGACAGGGGATAGAGTGTCCCTGCTACCGCAGTTACAAAGACCGTCAGGATCACCTGCCTGCTGTCCTTCCTGAATGACAACATATCCCGGATGAGCCTGGCCAGGCTGCCCCTGGTATCTATTTTCCCGAAATACTGGTCCTCGGTTTCGTCGTATGTCTGCAATTCAGGCAGCTGGATCACCTTCCTCGCCTGGAATCCTGGATCCTCTCCCTGCATCCTGCGTACTTGTTTCACCGTGCAGAAGCATGATGGTACCATGATCAAGCTTTAACACGCGATCCGCATATTTCATTGCAGAATGCCTGTGGGTAACATTTATCACCGTCATTCCCCCAAGGCGGCTCTTTATCATCCTGAACATTTCCAGTTCCGTCTCCGGGTCGACGCTCGAGGTTGAGTCGTCCAGTATAAGCACCTGAGGTTTCCCAAGTATTGCTCTCGCAACAGCAATTCTCTGTTTCTGCCCTCCGGAAAGCGTTATCCCGCGTTCTCCGACAAGAGTGTCGTACCCATCGTGAAGGCCTTCTATGAATGGGGAGATGTTGGCAATGGCAGCGGCGTATCTTACGTCGTCCATTGATGCACCGGGAGACCCATATGCAATGTTTTCCCTGATTGTGCCGGACAGGAGGGTGATTTCCTGCGGAACAATGGAAATTATGCGCCGCAGTACGGTGAGTGGCATGCCCTTGATATCTACCCCGCCGATCCTTATTGACCCAGAGTCCGGATCATAGAACCGCAACATAAGGTTCACAAGTGTGCTTTTTCCAGCAGCAGTCTTTCCCGTAATGCCCACAAATTCCCCGCTTGAAATGGAGAAGCTCACGGAATCTAGTATTATCCTGTTCCCTCTTGAGAATGAAACGTTTTCGAACTCAAGATCGGATGATACAGATGCACTGCTGCCCCTGTCCGCAATTTCGACGTACTCTTCGGAAATTACGTCATTTATTCTCTGTATTCCTGCTCTTGCATTTTCAGAGAAGACTATTAGCCTGCCGATAGAGCTCACCGAAGGGCTGACCAGAGTAAGTATGTTTATTGCCGCAACAAGTGGGCCGACAGCCGCACCGGAGATCAGGGATGAGTATCCACCGTAAATCAATATTATCGTTGCCGCAGCTCCCATTACCAGTGGCAGCAGATTGTTATAAAGCCCCCTCAGCCTGGCCACCTGTACATATTCCTGGTAATAGCTGCCTGTGGTGTTCCTGAACTTCGATATCTCCCAGTCTTCTCCAGAGAAACCGCGGATGGTCCTCTGGCCTATTATGTTCTCCTGCAATTCCTCATTCAAGCGCCCATAGTAGCCCCTGATGCTTCTCCAGTGAAGCCTTTGCTTTCGCTGGAACATCATCCCGATGTATACCATCAGGGGCACGGACAGGATGAAAACGGCAGCGTAAACCCCGTTTATGGTCAGGAGGAAATAAAGGCCGAACAGGATCATGAAGATTGTGGGAATAAGCTGGGATAGAGTTGAAGTGATGAAATTCCTTGAGGCCTCGATGTCCATTGTGGTTCTCGAAAGCAGGTCTCCTGTAGTCTGGCCCTCAAAGAATGAGAAACTCTTCCTGACCAGATGGTTGAATACATTATTTCTCAGGTTGAAGGAGTAGGTCTGGCCGATGAACTGTGAACCATAGTTCACTATGAACTGAAATGCCGCGGAAATGACTGTAACCACAACTATGAGTATTGCAAAGTTCTCCAGCCCGTGAAGGTCGAGGCTTTCTATGGATGTAACCGAATCTCCTATGAGGATCGGTACGTACAGCCTTGCTATTGTTGATATTACGGCCGCTATAATGACGGCATAAAGGGCCCATTTCTTCCTTGAGATGTATTTGAAGCTGAATATGAGAGGATCGAATACCCACAATATTTTCATGAACAGGTTGGAGGACACTGCTAAATTTCCCCTGGAGTCCGGCAATTCACGCCTGGTCTCTGAGCTATTCGGTATCGGGCTATATCTAAAATTTCTTTCGGCTTTTCCCTGCAGGAAAGCAGGGAATTGTTGTATGCCATGAATAATCCTGCAGGATAACCGTATTCCCATATCCTGCACAACCATGAAGTTGAAGCTTGGTGATAATGGCCACGGACAGAATGGCGGGATAGTAATGGGCTGCAAGAGCCCCCTTCCCACACATCCGCAACCTTAAAACAGAAAGGTTTAATTCAGTTTCACTATTAGGTGGCTGTTACGCTTCATATTGATGGAGTTTAGAGGGATTTAATGGCAACGGAAAAGGGTCAAAAGAAGGGAAAGGACAAGTGGAAAGAGAAATCATGGTACACTCTTGTCGCTCCCAGTTACCTGGGCGGCAAGGAGCTAACGCTTACCCCTGCTAACGGGGAGAATGACATGATTGGAAGGAACATAGAAGTTCCTGTTTCGGATTTTACCGGTAACTTCAAGAAATCAGGCGCAAAGATCATATTCAGGGTCGTGTCCTGCCAGGGAACCAAGTGCGAAACTATGTTTCTCGGGCACAGCATTAGTGACGATTACATCAGGAGAATGGTAAGGAGAAGGAAAGAGAGGATAGATATTATTACAAATATCAAGACGACCGATGGCTTCACGATGGCAGCGAAGATTGTTGTCGTGACTGACGGCAAGCTTACAAGCTCAAAGAGAGCTGCAATCAGGAAAGTCACCGAGGATTTCCTTCATGAAAAGACCAACACGATGAATTTCCAGGACCTTTCCAGGTATATAATAGGCGAAGACATTGCAAATGAGATAGTCGATGCGGCTAAGGACATTTACCCTATTAAGAAAATAGAGATCAGGAAGTCTGAGGTTCTTGGCACTGGAACAGCAACAGAATCTCCACCGGAACCCGCCCCTGAAACCACGCCAGAGACAGTTTCCTGATATCGACTGCCGGGGTGGCTCAGTTGGTAGAGCGTCGGACTCATAAGAACAAGAAAGTCTGAGAAATCCGAAGGTCTCGGGTTCGACCCCCGATCCCGGCACTATTGTTATTTTTAGTGTGCATTTACAGTCCAGATTTCAATGCGTTCTTCCTGTTTTAGTGATTCAGCTGGCCGGCCATTTGTTCCGTTAGCGAAAATACCCTGCCGGTCTTTACCTGATCGATTTCAACATCCTCCGGGAAGAACTCTGATCCAATTATGCTGGATGAAAATACTCCGTACCATCCTCTTCCCCTTACCAGGTAGAGACGGTTATAATCAACATAGACTCCAGAGTTAGGTGGTGCAGTATAATAGGCTATTTCCGCCTCCATTGTGCCCTTCCCCAGCCCGAGCATGAGAAGGTTCGGTGTTCCCGTAAGCAGCTTCTTATCCGAAGCAATTTCAATCGCGCTTTCCAGACGCTGAGTCAACCTGCCCGACTGAGAGATAACGAGCCTGAGGAAGAATTCACTGTCCGTCTGGTTCCTTATTTCAGAAATTCCAAGAATTTCACTAATTCCGCCTTTGTCAAACGCCCCGTTGTGGGCAAGATAGAGATCAATGTTCTGGTCTGATGCATGGAAAGGATGGGAATTGACCACCCCATGCGGTTCCTGGGGGGAAGCTTTCCTGGCATGGACCAGCATGAGGCCATTATGGGCTGATACAGGACTGGCATCATACACCGGGGCTGATGTCCTGTAGTATACCAGATCATCCTTTGAAAATGCGACATACCCCCAGCCGTCAGAATGCATCGGGGGATCTATTCCCATTGCATCAAGTAACGGATCGTTTCTGGCAACGTCCTGAAGCGACATGAAGATTTCCGGGAACACCTGGGAAAACTCACCAACTATGGCCAACATCCTGCACATTCAGATTCACCTGTCCTCACAAAGCATGCTGTTGATGTATAGCTGTAAAGCGTATATTCCATTTTGCTTTCTTCCGGGGGGTTATGGAAATGAATCCAATTTATAGATTATTTAAATAATGCATTACAATGAAGTTTTCCTGGGAGAGAGCCGTCAAATGATAAAGATATCTGAATTGAGGAAGGTCTACAGTGACGGAACTGTAGCACTTGACGGGATTGATGCCGAGATAGAACGTCGAGTCACTGCGGTCATAGGGCGGAACGGCGCCGGAAAGACCACGATGATGCGGATACTTTCAACCCAGCTTGCTCCAACTTCCGGAAATGTTCTCATAGACGGGCTTGACATCATGAAAGAGACCACGAAGGTGAGGAAAAAGATAGCAAGCATCCCGCAGGAGGCGACCCCAATTGGCATCCTGACACCGGAAGAGCACGTTACCCTTTACCTCCTAGCACGGAATTTTTCACACAGTGACGCCAGGAGGGAAACCCTCATCGCCCTTGATAACCTCGGGATAAGGGAATACAGGAACAAGCCAGCAGACACATTATCCGGCGGAACGAAGAGGAAGATATTTGTCGCAATGGCCATCGCTTCCAATGCTGATACAGTATTCCTGGATGAGCCGACGACTGGACTCGACCCTGTATCTCGAATGGAGGTGTGGTCATCCATTAGAAAGCTGGATGGCAACATAATCGTTACCACACACTACATGGAGGAGGCGGAAGAACTATCACAGGAAGTCTTCCTGGTGGACAGGGGGGCCGTGATGGAAAGGGGAGAAGTCAAGGCGCTGCTCTCCCGCTTCAGCGGAAAGCTGAGGGCAGAAAGCCATTCGCCGATCGATGGCGCCATGCAGATATCCAACACATTCATCAAATACATACGGAGCGGGGAAGTGGAGAAATATGCATCCATGGGATGCACAATAAAGAGGATCACTCTGGATGACATCTTCATAAACAGGGGTGTCGACGTTGAATCCTAGGTTTTCCCTGTACTTTGCCTGGTATTACGGGTTCAGGGTCATTGGCAGGGGTTCTTCATATGTTATTGCATCCATTGCCACTCCCCTGACTCTGCTCTTTCTGGTGTTTGTTTTGTCCCGCGGGCAGCTTGTGGAGTACGCCATAGTCGGAGGGTTTGTGAGCCTGATAGCATCCAACGGCCTGACAAGCGCTTCGGACGCAGCTTTCCTGAGGCTTCAGGCAAAGATACAGGATCTGTTCATTGCAACAAGCATAAGCTCAACTGATTACATGATAGGCCTCACCCTGAGCTTCCTCCTTTTCACGACTCCGGGCATAGTGCTGTATGCAGCCCTTTCACTTTTATACCATCTCTTCACCATAGAACGCGTCCTGGTACTGGTTGTGGTGCTTTTCATGCTGGCTCTGTCGACTTCTGCAATCTCCTTCATAATAGCAGGTGCGATCAAACATATAAGGAATGTGTGGGGAATAGTTGGCATTCTCTCAATAATAATGACTGTCCTGCCGCCGACATTCTACCCTTACACATACCTGCCTAAGTCAATAATATACGTACTTGCAATATCTCCGGCCACACCTGCTGCGATAATACTTCAGGGATCCTTCGGCCTTTCGCCGGAATTTCTTGCCATGATACTGGTTCTTGTGGCGGAAACCGCGGTCTACCTGTCACTGGCCAAGTATTTCACGAGATGGAGAGAAAAATAATTCCCTGCCCGCATGGGCAATATTGACATAGCACCGTGGCAGATGCATAGTCCGGACAGATAATTGCAGGTCCGGATTAAGATTTGTGCCTACTCGCCGGGATATGGCCTTTCAGAACTGTTTGACCTGTGACCACCATAGGATCTTCCTGAATAGGAATTACGGCCATAACCGCTGTTTCCCCCGCGCCTTCCACGGTCAAATCTTCTGTGGCTGTCGGTGTCCCTGCTTTCAGATCGTCTTGGCTTAAAATCAGCCATCTCAAGCGAGACTTCCTGGCTTATCTGTGAGTCAAGCTCGATGCACTTCATCCTTATCTTCACCGAATGCTCAATCTCCCTGATCAATGTCATTTCATCCGGGCTGACAATGGAAAAAGCAGATCCATCGGCGCCCATCCTTGCGGATCTTCCGACGCGATGGACGTATACGTATGGTTCCGATGGCGTATCATAATTGATTATGTCTGAAATCCCGGTTATGTCCAGGCCCCTTGCCGCAACGTTTGTTGCAACCAGGAACTGGGCAGTTCTCCTGAATTCCTGAAGGGCCTTTTCCCTCTGCGCCTGTCTGAGGTCGCCGTGCATTACAGTTGCCTTGTATCCTTTCCTGACCAGTGCATTGTAAAGGTAATCTGCATTCCTCTTTGTATCGGAGAATATGATGGATTTCTTTGGCTTGAATTCACTGATATATGTGAAAAGGGTTTCGAGCTTTGCGGATCGCTTTGACATCGCATACTTGTGTGAAATGGAATTCACTGTGAGCTCCTTGTCCTGGCTTATGTTGAGGTACTGCGGATTTTCCATGTACTTTTTTGACATCTTTGCTATCCGTTCGGGAATGGTCGCAGAGAACAGCATGACCTGTTTCTCCTTTGGCATAACGGACATGATGTATTCCACGTCCTCCATGAACCCGAGGTCGAGCATCATGTCTGCCTCGTCAAGAACCAGGATCTTTGTCTGGTTGAACTTGAGCTCACCCCTCTCCATAAGGTCTATTATCCTGCCTGGAGTTCCAACCACGATGTTCGGCTGCCTCCTGAGGGAGTCGATCTGGACGTTTATTGATGCCCCGCCGTAAACCAGGGTTCCCCTTAGCTTTGATCCTGCCGTCAATTTCTGCAAAACGTTAAACACCTGTATTGCAAGTTCCCTTGTAGGAACAACAATTGTGGCTGCCATTTTGTCCTTGGCAGTTAGAAACTGGATTATGGGTACCAAAAATGCTCCCGTCTTTCCCGTTCCGGTCTTGGACTTCACTACTATATCCTTTCCGGCCAGGGCCAGCGGGATTGCCTTTTCCTGCACCTCAGTGGGAGTCGTGAAGTTCATCTTGTTTAGCGCTTCTTCTAGTTCCTGTTTCAGGTTAAATTCTTCGAAAGTTGTCATCTTAACACACTTGTAAATAAAAATCAGAATATTGTCAATGACCCTGCTTTTATTTCTGAACTTGTATTGCAAACAAGTATATAAGTAATATTTAACTTTTTCTAACATGCCTTCATTTCGCATGCCCCGGCCATCTGCACCCTGAACCTGACCCAACGAGTCCCGCACAGCAGCGCTATGAATTTCAGATGTTCATCTTGCTCATCCCGAAAATGATCACGCCAAATCCGACAAATGAGAAAGTGACAGAAAGCCAGCTGCTGATCTGGTGCGGCCCGATTTCGCTGCTGATCGTGGGGAAGAGGTTGTAGAAAAGGAAAGTCGGTACCGAAATTATGAGGAAAATAAGGCCAAGAGCTACCATTACAACCTCTCTCCTGTTTTCCCTGTACAGCGTTCTGGCTCTGGACATGAAACTTTCCCTGTGATCAGGCAAGGCCAGACACCCCCAGAAGAATGTACGCAAAGGCGAACAGGATTACCGGAAGGGCTTTTGTTGCAACTGAAAAGCTCTTTCCGGTCCTGGAAGTCCCGTACCATGAGAAAATGAAGAAGGCCAGAGACAGCGTGACCAGCACTGCCGATATGGTGAACAACCCGTTGAGGTAGTTGGCATAATTTCCGAAAACAGGTGAAACCATGGTAGAAACGGGTTCATTATACAGGTTTGCAATCGGCTTGATAACCAGGCCGTAGAGTATGAGCGGGACTGCGGCAACCATGTAAATAATCATGGACGCGTAGTAGGACATCAGAGGGCTCATCTTTATTCCCGTGCAAACACCCCCTCATGCTTGAGATATACCAGGAACAGCAGTGACATGAGTATGAGGTTAAGCGAGAGCAGCACTGTCCAGATGGTCTCGTAGTTCGAGATTGCAGTAACAGCGACATACCACATACCCACCGCGATAACGAACTGTATCGCAACAATTACATAGAGAAGCAAACTAATTTTCATTCTTCATCAGATCCTTTTTCGCGAACCTCATTGCATACACCGTGAACACAGACACCATGGTTATGCCCCACCACATAGCCATCGTCAGCAGTCGGGTCTGCGTGAGCCCGGGTTGGGAATATCCCCACAGCCCCATTATGAACAGCGCTATGATATAGAATACCCCGAAAACAGTTATCATCGGCCTCTCCAGAGCCCCCTTCGATTTATAGCGATCTATAAAAGGGATGAACAGGAGGGAAATGAAGAAGAAGGTTACCAGCGGCACCCCTCCAGTTGTGAGCCCATATCCGGCCAGGTCCATAAGTTTGTAAACGGGCATTATGTACCAGTCCGGGAATGGTGTAAGGCCATATAACAAGGCGCCGTAGGCTGGGGGAAGAACCTGCATGAAAAAAGCAGAAAATATCAGGATTATCGCGATGAAAATCAGCGAGGTGAATACAGTGTAGATTAAGTTGATCGGATACCATGGGTAATATTTCTTCTCTGCCTTGACCTCTTTGCGGTCGGAAAGATTGAAAGGTCCTGATTTCTCAAACAGGAAGAAGTGCAGGAAAGCGATAAGAAGGATGAGGCCGCCAACTATTGCGACGTGCAGAGCGAGAAGGTGCCCTACTGTAGATGCCGTCGAGGCATTGCCAATAAGGAGCGCGATTAGCCAGTTGGAGAGTGCCGGCATAAGCCTGCCGATAACACTCCTTTGGACGAGCAGTTCCATTACGTGCAGAGCAGAAACCCCGATATATGTCTCAGACAACAGGTATCCCAGAACCGCCTCAACATAGACGAGTATGAACAGCACCACGCCAAGCATCCATTGCAGCCAGCGGAACTTTCCCTTGTATGCGCCGACAAAGTAATTCCTGAACATATGAACGTAAATGATTACTACCATAGCATATCCCATAAAAAGATGAGACGTGAGCAGAAGACGCCCGAAATAAACGCCATTGATAATCTCCTGTGTCGATCCGTACGGATTCCCCTGCTCAAAGTAATAAAAAAGCAGCATTCCTGATACCGCGAGATACAGTAGGCAGGTCATGAGGAACGACCCCGTCCAGTAATCTATCCTGAACTCCTTTTTTGTAACCGAACGGAGGGAGATTTTGTAAGACCCGGGAGGTGACTCATCCTCATCCAGGACATTCATCAGGTTGTAGTCATTCTTTTCTTCCATCTGCATTACCTTTCAGTAGTTTCCCGGCCACGGGCCATTTGAGCTTGAAACAACAGTTGCTTTGTACAGGGAGGTACTCCCTTGGTATAGCGTCAAGGCAGTGCCGCCCGACAGGTTTTCTTCCTGGACTTCCGAACCGTACGTCTCACCATTTGGCTGCCACAGATGTGTCCTTATGACGGCGTTCAGGGGATTCATGCCGATTGCGTAGATGTAATCCGTTGTCGAGTCGTATTCCAGGGTAACCTGCGGCAGGGAGTGGTTCGCGGGACTCGGTGCGGGGCCGCTGTTATACAGGTTTTCATGCCCTTTAGTTGGATCGTACTGACTCCCGTGGCACTTGCAGTAAATCAGGCCGTAAGATGGCCAGTTTTCCGGCGTGTATCCTATGAGTTTCGCCTCAAACGGGATATTCTTTGCGGGATTGTATCTTAAAAGAGGGGCTATGCATCCCAGATGCTGGCATATGCCGCTGTAAGCAGTTATGTCACTGTTTGGGCCAACGCCGCCCGGAATAGTGATTCCCCTCAGCCGTACAAGTATGTTAGGCTCATCCTGGAGGGGATAGTTGAAAACCATTATTGGGTAAGAACTAGTGCTCTCGTTTGCATAGGGTATCTGGCTTGCAAGAATGGGGTTGTCCTCAGGATCGACAAGGATTGCCCGAGGATACGATGCAAGAACGGGTTGACTGCGTGATTCCGGGACAAAGAATCTCTCGGCCGATAAAGAACCAAGCGCAAGGGCACCCGCGGACAACCCGAAAAGTTTCAGCAATTTCCTCTTTTCATTATCCACATGCTCATCTTTCCTGATACTCATTACAAATCAACTTTGCTTATTCTTTATGAACCCATTATAGTTAAATTTTTTCCGGATCACCGCTAGAATGGCTATTATGCGATATCATGTTTGACATGACTCATATTAAATTGAGGGGTTTTGCCGCAGATATCATCGAGGGGAGAGGCTCAATATGTGAGTATCAACGTTTAAAACTGCATCCGGTATATAGTGATGAGTTGAATGAGTTCCGTGAATGTATGTTTTGTCCATGCCCCAAGCATATACGATTTCAGGACACGGAACCTCAGGGAAGGCCCCATCAGCGACGTTGTTCCCTCCACACCTGTATTTGAGATGTACCCTGTGGGGTTCATCAGCATGCTTTCCTACCTCACAAGGAACGGTTACTCTGCAAGGATATCCAACCTGGCTGTCCTGATGCTGTCCAGCAAAAAATTCGATGCAGAGGCATACCTTAAGAGCATAGACGCAGACATTTTCGGGATCGATCTCCACTGGCTGCCCCATGTCCACGGAGCATTCGAAATAGCAAAACTCATAAGAAAAATCCATCCGGAATCCAAGATCTTGTTGGGGGGATTCTCTTCAACATACTTTTCAGAGGACATCATGAAGAGCAACCAGAACGTTGATTTTGTCCTCGCCGGCGATTTTGTGGAGGATCAGGCGATGAAGCTTGCAGAGGCTGTTGAAAATGGAAAGCCTCTTGACACTATACCCAACCTCCTGTACAGGGAAGGATCGGCAATAAGGAAAAATCCGAGGTCCATGGATCCAGAAGCCGTGTCCAGGGTATTCATAGATTACAGGACGCTTGTGAGGAATTCAATAAAATACCACGACATAAAGGGGCACCTCCCCTATTACTCATGGATCACGAATCCCGTGGGCATGACGATCATACAGCGCGGCTGTCAGTTCAACTGCGGCTTTTGTGGCGGTTCTAACTTCTCATACAGGAATAATTATTATGGCATCTCGCCTGTTAAAAGGGATCCGGAAACGATTGCCCTTGAGCTTGAAGGGGTGCAGGAAACAATAAATTCTCCCGTCTTCCTCGCAGGAGACATAAATGCCACTGGGGAGAAATATTATACTGCGCTGCTCCAGGCCATAAGAAATAGAGGTATAGACCTCCCGCTGCTGACCGAATATTTTGTCCCTCCATCAGAGGAGTATTTCAGGAACTTTTCCAGGGTTGTTCCTGATTTCGCATGCGAAATATCCCCGGATTCCTCAGACCTGGACATAAGGAGGGAGACGGGGAGGTACTACACGAACCAGGAGCTCGAAAAGTCAATACAGTATGCTGCGGAATATGGATCGAGGAAGTTTGACGTGTATTTTTCCATTGGCCTCCCCCTGCAGACAAAGGAGAGCGTCAGGAGAGATGCAGATTACCTTGATTCTGTGATGAAGAAATATTCGTCTGAGAAAATGCCTGTTTATGGTTTCATATCACCACTCACACCGTTTCTTGATCCCGGTTCGCTATTTTATGAGATGCCCGAAAAATACGGATTCAGGATATATGCCCATGGTATTATGGATTACTACAACCTCCTTGACAGGGGAAGATCCTGGGAGGATTTCCTGAATTACGAGACTGAGTGGATGAGCAAGAGCGACATGGTCTCGGCCACATACCAATCAGGAATCCGGATGGTTGAGTCTGGGAGCAGGATGGGCTATATCGACAGCGCCAGCGGAAAGAGGATAGTCAACAATATACTGAGCTACATGAACGGAGAATCATACACCCCGCAGAGCGACACGAGCAAGCACCTGACATACCTGGTCAAGGAGATTGATTGGTCAAGGAAGCATGGAATCAGTGCCTTTTCAATGATGATATTCTCCTACTCCCTTTTTGAGAGGATAAGGCGAACAATCGTATGCAACTGATCCTGCCGAGATTATTTCCTCCGCCTTAATGCGACGTATATTCCGGCGACTGCTGCGATCAGGATCGCAAGCACCACATAGCCCAGGAGGGAATCGAACACGTGGAGGCTGGCATCTGGAGAGTAAAGCCAGGAAACTGTTGGATCTCCGTGAAGCCCATACACATACAGGATCACGGTATGGTTAGACGAGATGACAACGGAGAAATTGGAGTATGGCTGGTTCCCCACGTATACCCTGCTGTGTAGCAGTTCTGAAATGTTAACACCGCCAAGCGATGAGAATGAAGCTGTAATGACGAGCGATCCATTGGAGGTTGTGGTGTAATAGGTTACGCTGATAATGCCGCCAGAACTGCTCAGGTTTCCCACTTTTATGCTGAATCCCACGGCCGAAATGCCATGGATACTGTCTGTAGAAGTTGCAGCAGGTTCCGCATGGAGAGTGAAATTCACTTCCCTGCTTGAGGAAATGCTGATTGGGTCAGATACCGGGAAATACCCGTAAGCGTAGACGGATACCGTATAATTCCCGGGCTGCAGCCATATGAAGTAGTATCCGCTTGAGTTGACATAGGCAGTGTAATTCTGGGCAACGACTGATGCCCGGTATGGTTTTACATACCCCGAAAGAAGAATGGATTTGGAAGGAGCGAGAGAAACGTTATGCCAGGAAACATTCAGGAGCAGTATGGTAACCTGGAACTCAACGGCATGGCAGCCATTTGCTGAAACCGTGACATAATAGGTGCCGGGAGGCAGGGAAGCGTCAAAGGATCCGTTGAATGCCGGGATCAGGAAGCCGTTGGCAGTGACTGTGGCATTCCCTGGTGTAAGGGAACCTTCCAGGAAGCCGTAAAATGCCATGGGCGTCAGGTTGATCGATATGGACGTATTTTTGCCGGAAACTATGACAAAGTAATCTGCAAACGTCTGGTACCCATTCAGGGAATCTGATAGAATATATCTTCCCGGAAGAATGTACTTCGAGAATGTGTTGCCTATCGTGCCCTGGTAGCTTCCATTGAGGTACAGATTGGTTCCTTTCTGGGAAATGACCAGGCTCAGCAGCCCGAGCTCTATGAATTTCAGGGAAATATTCATGTCACTGCCATTAACCGTGACTTGCCCTCTCACTGTTGAATACTTCACTCCAGCCAAATTGTAATACCCAAAGGTGCCGTTGGGCATTTGGTATATTATTGTTGGGGAAGTGCTGTTCTCGGATTGTCCATTGGTAAGATTGAGGTACCACAATGATCCGCTTTTCAGCCCGGTCTCCGTGAATGAAATGTTGTAATCCCTTGCTGTGGTAAATGTCACATCCCTGGTTACGCCGACACCGTTTACCGCTATGATTCCTGAGGTGACGTTGGAAGCGTAGCCCAAGACGATCTGTATCCAGAAGCTGTGAGTGCCGTTGATGGACTTGAAGCCGATCTGGCTCCCTGTTGAACTGTTTACTGTAGAGTTGTCATAGAAAACAGCCCACTTTGTAAAGGCGGGAAGACCCGATTCCTTGAATAAAACGCTGTAAAGGTAAGGACTGAAGGTGACGTTTATGGACTGGCCTGCACCATTCACGATGAGCACACCTGTGGTGTGGTTGTAGTAGTCCTTGTTCAAAGTGGCAACTGTGTAGGAATAGCTTCCATTGGGCAGAGCGACGGAGATGGTGCTCGAGGATGATGAGTAATTGTTCGTTCCCGAAAGGTTCACATACCAGCGGGTACCGGATGGGAGACCGGTCTCCGTGAACGTTGAGGAATAAATGTTCTGGGTTGAGATCGCCCTGTACCCTCCAGGGGTCAGCGTGAGATCGCCAAGGTTGTACTGCTTTGAGGATGTATTTACCGAGACGGGGTAGGATCCGGGCATCAGCGTTACGTTCACTTCGGAGCCGGTGAAAGGATAAGCTGTACCGTTCACGTAGAGAGTACCTGAGGATGCCAGTGGTACCGAAACGTTCAGGATGGCTATGCCTGATCGATTGTAGAGCATTCTGAGGCTCCCGCTGCCTGCTGATACCTTTGCAAGGGGTGTGCTGTTCCCAGAGCCGGTTCCTTCCGTAACAATTACGTTTCCTATGCCCTCGGCAGTGTCGCTTCCATGATTGAAGGCGTTCTGGACAGCCTGGTAGTTGTGCCCGTTCCAGTATAGCAGCGACAGCCCGACACTGGAACTGTTAGCATGCGTCTGGGAACTACCGGCTGGTCCGCCGAGGATCAGCTCGGAGTCATAATAATTATTGCCGAAGGGCGTATATGAATTGCCGTTGACCACAAACGACGGGGCAGAGGCTCCTTTAGCGAAGATAAACGCCGGGGAGTCGAATGTGGTCCACCCCGATCCCGCATTGTACTGGAATTCCACGGTTGGTATGCCGGAGGAGAGCGTGGAGTTTATTCTCAACCCAAGCGCAAAGGGATAATTTTCTCCTGGCTTGCTTCCTGAAGGCACTCCTCCTATGTCATAGTAAAATCCTGTAGTGGTATTGACCTGGCCGTTCCCGCTGATTGTGTAATCATTGATTTTGGATTTGGGAGCAGTGAGGTTCCAAACATTATCGATGATGTACATGGTGCGGTTTGACGTATTCAGGAACGCAACATCCTGGGTCCAGTAAACATATGTCTTGCCGGATAGGATGAAAGAGAGTACAGTGTTCAGCTGGAATGACATTCCGTAACGATAGCCATAATACGAAGAAGTCAGGCTTGCATTATAGGTCTGGAGTTCGCTGATATTTATCAAGCCTTCGAATGAGTTGCTGTTATATTCATATGGTGCGCCACCGGGACCGATCCCGTAATCTGCTATTCCCATGGGGGCTGGTTCCTTTGCGTACAGGAGAGAAGGGTTAACAGCAGATTGCGTCTTTATCGAGCTGTTGGCAGCGGAAGACCTGACAGGCGAAGCGTCATAAATGTACTGGGTCGGTTTGTCTGCCCCCGTTCCACCATGTGAGACAGGAGCATGAACCGCACTGACCAGTGCGAATCCGGGATAGGTGATAGAGAGTATTGCAACTATTACCAGAACCAGTAACTTCTTTTGCCTCATTAGACCGCAAAGGGCTTATTCATAATCATAGATATATTTTTCCTGCATATCGATCGGTTTAAGCAATTCCTTCGAGTTGTTTGAGAAAATTTGTCGCTGCTCCGCGGTGCATCTATTCGGTTCCTAAAGTGACGACTGAAAAAAGTACAATATTAAAAGTTGCCCCGATAAAACCATGTTTTTCCAGTATATTGAGACGTACTGCCTAAAATTGGTGGAATCGCAGCACTCTCGTTTGCAAAAGTCCGCTGAAATATATCCAGCAGTCACATGAAATTCCGTGCGATTAGAACACCGAACCAGTATCTTCAATTCCTGATCTTTGCGAAAATTAAATGTCAGAAGGCTGAAATCAATGTCATTTTGGAAACGAGACTCACTTAAAACCGGTTATTGAGAGGGAAGATCAGGGTCTCCCTGATCCTGCTTCTGCCCGAGTCCTCCCAGTGACATGATTACTTCTCTTTCCCGGACGGTGCCTGAGAATTTCCCCTGATCGTCTACAATGGACAGTATTGGGATCCTGCTCTCCTTGAATACTCTTATGATGTCCATTACATCACTGTTTTTCCCAATTGTTACTGGTCGTTCCAGCCATAGATCCTTGACCTTCATCCTGCCTATCTCCCTCTCGGTGAGCATAAATACGTCCCTAAGAATGAGCGTACCGATCGGCACCGAGTTGTGATCGATTATTACGGCTCCAGGAGAATCCATTGAAACACACTTTTCTATTGCAGTTTTGACCGGATCATCGATTCCTATTACGACGTCAGGGAGGGCATTCCTGACCTTCAGGCTGGTGAGATCCTTGAATCCTTCTGCAACAGAGATTTCTCCCTTTGTAAGCCTGGCACTATAGGGCGTCCTCATTACAATATCCCTGATATCCATGATTATGTAACCTGCAACGATCCAGATCAGGAAGAGTGTCGAATATATGATCAGAGTTGAATATGCCGAGTATACAAGTTCCACCGATGTGATTACCGCCGCGGCTCCGGCCAGGAGTGCCTCCTTGTAATCCACCACGAATTGCAGTAAGCCCTTTGAATCCCTCATTATGAGCCTCCTTCCCCTGCGTATGCCCACCCTCATTAGCGAAGCCCCGGCCATTATGTGAATGAAAAGTCCACCAAGTGAGGCGATAGTTCCCAGGATGATAAATGAATCATAGGCAGGAAGAAATGAAAGCATAATCGTTGGGATCACTATGATGGCAGCAGAAACTGCCAGGTTTGCATTTATTGGCTGTTCCCTCACCTTTTTCGCGAAAAAATGTGGAAAATTCCTGTCATAACCCATTCTGAAGATTGTTCTTGAAGCTGCTGAGCCAAATGACAGTATAGCGAGGATCCCGTCATTAATTGCTGCTATGGAAACTGCATAAATTATGTACCTGCCATAAAAGGAGAAGTGCCCCGACAGTATGGACAATATGGGCAGACCGGATCCACCGAGAGAAACATGGATGCCTTCT
>DAICSO010000089.1:0-2325 GCA_027368075.1 bacterium | reverse complement strand
CGGCCTGACTGTAATAATCTGGGATACAAGCTTCATCCATTCTATGGTTTTCTCGCGGCTCCTGAAAAATTTCTCAATCACAGGCCCCTGGTATGCATAGGAAGAAAGGAGGTACCTGTCACATATTACCGTTTTGCCCTCATTAACTGCCTTCTCAATTTCGAACTGGTGCCTGAACCTGTCTGCCGTGAACTGAAAAAACAGGTTTATCCCGTTTTCAACGTCAGCGTTCCCCTCATCTTTCATCAATGGTCTGAACCTATCAGTGGGTTCACGAGTCAGGAACGTCTCAAAACCCTCTTCGTTGAGATATGCCGAAAGCATTCTGGATAGGGTCGTCTTTCCCGAACCGTCAATACCCTCAATGGCTATGAACAATTTTGATCGCAGGTACAACTTGAATGAACTAAAAAAGGTTCTTGCCTCTTCAGTATTAGTTCATATATCAATTAAGGATTCCTTTCAATCATGGTACTGTATGCGAAGGATATAATGAAAAACTACACGAAGACCTTTCCAGCAGATACAAATGCGCTTGATGGTGCAAAAATAATGCAGCAAGATCACGTTGGTTTCCTTATTGTGCATGACAGTGGTGGGAAACCGGTTGGGATCGTCACGGAATGGGATTATATTAGCAAGGTTGTCGCTGCGGAGAAGGATCCAAGAAAAGTCACTCTGAGCCAGATAATGAAGGAGGGAATAATCAGTGTTGAGGCAGAGACCCCAACCGAAAAGGTCACGGTGATCATGGGCAAGAATCTCATAAGGAGAATACCTGTATTCGAAAACGGGAAACTGATTGGCGTTATCACCTCAAGAGACATTATCCGGATATTCAAGGACTACATGGACAGCATTTCAGATATCATTGCAAGGTTTGGCAACTTCTGAAGAGTCCAGATGAAATACGGTGACAAGGTAATCCTGACCTCCAGCCTCGGTTCCTTTCTTTCTGTTGTAAACTCAACTTCCCTTCTTATTGCTGTACCAACAATAATGATTGACCTGAACACCACATTTTTTCTTGTTCTCTGGATACTGATCTCGTATTCCCTAGCCCTGACAGTCTTTTCTCCGATTTTTGGCAAGTACTCTGATAAAATTGGAAGAAAGAAACTTTACAGTTCCGGTTACATATTCTTTTTCATAGGTTCAATGACTGCAGGAATCAGCGTCAATGCGGACATGCTCATAATTTCCAGACTGATCCAGGGTATCGGTGGGGCACTGCTCTTCTCTAACAGTCTTGCGATACTTACCGACACGTTCAAGGCAATAGAACTGAAAAGAGCCATAGCAATAAATGCCGCTGTGATAGGGGTTGGCACAGCAGTCGGTCCTATAATTGGCGGTTTGCTTACTGCACTTAACTGGAGGACAATATTCTTCTTCAATGCCCCCATAGCACTTGTCGGTTATTTCATATCATGGCGCACACTTACGGAAGTTAAGAGGGAACTTCTCCCCGGGAAGTTTGACTACAGGGGATCTATATTGTTCTCATCATTCCTTATACTTTTCATAGTTTCTCTCAGCACAGGCCCATTCATAGGATGGACCGACCCTCTTATCATTGCAATGCTTGCAGTTTCAATTGCTTCTCTGGTCTCCTTCGCCCTGATGGAGAAAAAAACAGAGGACCCTCTCATAAACATGGGCCTTTTTGGCAGGAAGGCGTTTTTTTCTGCATCTTTTTCAACCCTCCTTAACTCTGTATCAAGGTTCTCGCTCATTTTCATTCTGATACTTTATCTGCAGGGAACTGCCGGCTTCTCTCCTCTAATTGCAGGATTCCTCATGGTTCCATACGCAGGAGCCATGGGATTCATGAGTTATTATTCCAGTTCTCTGATGGGGCGCATTGGGGGGAAGACGCTTCAGATCATTGGACTCGCAATGGTAGGAGCGGGTTCAATTGCATTTCCGTTGACGCTTGGCACATTTGATTACACATTGGCATCGTTGCTGATGATCCTTACAGGGTTCGGAATAGGAATATTCTATACTCCGAACAATTCAGCCCTCATGCTCTCTGTTGATCCAGGGAACAGAGGAGTTGCTGCATCCATAAGGACACTGTTCCTCAATATAGGATCAGTGGTTGGCATGACCATAGTTTTCACCATTGTCGCCAGTTTTGTTCCAATGGCAACGGTTGGGAACATTTTCATAGGTTCACTTAGCACAGGGATACGCATTTCAACTGGTGCATTCAATGAAGGACTGGCCATAAGTTTTATTGCCGCAGGCATATTCAGTCTCGTCGCCATACCTATTGCAGGAATATCATCGGGGAAGAAAGAATAACCTTTGTGAATAATT
>DAICSO010000088.1:0-2339 GCA_027368075.1 bacterium | reverse complement strand
GAAGGCGCAAAGTTTTGTACATCATTAATCTGTGCGTTTGCCTTTCCGCCGGCATGCACCAGCTGCATGAAAATCCGGGTGTCATGCATGTGTACCCGGTCAGTGATCCTCTTCAGTTTCGGTGACATGTTCATGGAAAAAGCCCCAAGCTGGTTCCTGGATCCTTTGCTGTTGATGCTGTTTACGTATGTGTATTCCGTGATTATGAGGCCGGTTCCACCCTTTGCCCTCTCTTCAAGATATGCAATGTGCTCCTCGCTGGTATATCCGCTAGCCTGTGCCAGATTTGATATCATCGGCGCCATAACTATGCGGTTCCTTATCTTCACCCTTCCAATGTATCCAGGATCCGTGACATCCATTATGGTTCATTTTTTCCTCGTATTTAAGCAAAAAGCAGGATCACACGGAGGCGAAAAGGCATTGCCACGCGATATCTGCCGGTGTGAATGGAAATGTGTGGTCACGCGACCTGCTTCTCAATTGCAGGCGCATCGCTGAACATATACATGAAAGCGCCTTCAGAGAGTCCGGTTACACCCAGATACCTTTTAAGACCAAAATTCTTTATCACTACCCTGGCCTCATTCATGGCGGAGAGCCGTTCATCGTCGGATATCATTTTCCATCTGCCGAAAATATACGATTCCTCGCTGTTATTGTGATCTACAAGGATCTTGAAGTAGAGAGGCAGGTGTTCGATGACCATGCCCACATCGCCGGACCTGTACCAGCTTACTACGTTCTGTACCATAGAATCAATCAGCCTGTGATCACTTATGAGCTGGTCTATCTTCGTGAAAAACCATCTCTCGTCCCCCCATCTGCCCTTCTTGAGGGTAGGGAAGAGAATTCTCTCCTCGATCTCCATATGGCATTCCTTCAGATAGCTGTGGAAGTTCATGAAATCCCCTATTTCCAGATCGGGATTGAAAATTTCCCCTGCATGCTTTATGGTGAGGTGATCGATTATGAGAACCTCGACAAGATCGGACATTGCTACCAGCACCTATACGTGTTAATGTTTTACTTATATGTAAGAAGGGAGCCTAACCTGTTATGGTAGAACTGGTGTTCATATGTGTGTGATAAGCTAAATATAATGATAGGAGATATAATAAAATGGAAAAAAACATAGATGATGCTTTAAAGATAAGACAACTGGCGATTGATCATAATAAATTCTTTGAGGAGAGCATACCCCTGATAGCGTCTGAAAACATCATGAGTCCGCTGGCCATGGAAATGCTGCTGACGGATTTCGGGTTCAGGTATGCGGAGGGACTGCCGCACCACCGTTATTACCAGGGAAACTTCTTCGTGGATCAGGTCGAAGACCTCACAATAGATCTTGCGAAGCGCCTGTTCAGGGCGGATCAGGCCGATCCAAGGCCAGTATCCGGGACGGGCGCCAACACCGCAGCGATTTATGCCCTGGCAAAGCCGGGAGACAAGGTTGCTGCCCCCCCTCTTTCCGGGGGCGGACATATAAGTGCCGCAAAATTCGGAGCCATGGGTCTGCGTGGCGTGAACGTAGTCAACTACCCGTTTGATGTGGATAACATGAACATAGATGTCGACAAGACAATCAAGTTCATCCTGGCTGAAAAACCAAAGGTATGCCTGTTTGGCCAATCCGTATTTCTTTTTCCCACACCTATAAAGCAGTTGAATGACGCTTTCAGGGAGGTCGGATGCAAGGTATGGTATGACGGCGCACATGTGCTTGGCCTGATAGCTGGCGGGAGATTCCAGGACCCCTTGAGGGAAGGGGCGGATATAATTACCGGAAGCACGCACAAAACACTGCCGGGACCACAGCATGGAATCATGCTAGGGAAAACGGATGAGGAAACATGGAAGGGGTTACAGAGGGCAATCTTCCCGGGCACAATAAGCAACCACCATCTCAACAGCATGGCAGCCCTGGGGGTCACCCTTGCCGAGGAACTTGAATTCGGGAAGGCATATGCCGACCAGATAATATCAAACGCAAAGGCCCTCGCAGAGGAGCTGAACTCGGTCGGCTTCAAGGTTCTTGGGGAAAACAATGGATTCACCGAATCCCACACCCTGGTCATGGATGTAAGGAACTATGGTGGAGGGAAATTCGCTGCAGAGGCAATGGAAAATGCACACATCATAGCAAACAAAAATCTTCTCCCATGGGATGACAACAAGAAATCACAGGACCCAAGCGGAATAAGGATCGGAACCCAGGAAGTCACGAGAATAGGTTTCGGGAAATCAGAAATGAAGGAGATAGCAGCGCTGATAGCCGACGTTGTCATCAGGAAGAAACCGCCGCAGAGCATCATTAATGCTGTCAGCGAACTGAA
>DAICSO010000087.1:0-2616 GCA_027368075.1 bacterium | reverse complement strand
TGATACTTGATTGAAGCTCCCTATAATGGAAGAAAACCCTTGGTTTATCAACTTTGAATCTGTTCGGAAAAAAGACAACATATTTGCTTTAGAGGTGGATCTGGAGCAACTTTCTGAGAGAAAAAAGGAGCATCATTTTAACTTCACTTTGTTTCCCGAGCCGTTTATTGGGAACCCTAATGCCCCAATATATCTACTTAATCTTAACCCAGCAATCGATGAACTTATCGATCTGGAAGACCCATGCGAAATCTTCCCCTTAAAAGAAAGGTTGAAAGAACATATTATCTGTAATTCAGTTTTCTATAAAGGTAACATCTCAGAACTAAATTGCGAAGCTTTACAGTCTTTTCCGTTCTATCATCTAGACCCGCACTACAAATATTTTCAGGGTTTTTGGTGGTGGTACAAAAAATTGAAGAAATTGGTGGAAGAAATAAGGAACTCAGGTAAATCAGTATTTGAATCTTTAGAAATGGTTTCAAACTCCATATTTAACGTTGAATTTCTACCTTATCATTCTAGGTACTACGTCGAAATAGGGTGTGAACTCCCAAGTCAACAGTTCAACTTTAAACTGGTTAGAAATGCCTTGAACGAAGGAAAAATAATAGTTGTAATGAAAGGCAAAGACAGATGGTTCAAAACAATTCCTGAACTAAAAACTTCAAATAATGTTTTTACCCTCAAAAGTGCAAGAAATTCAGTTATTTCACCAAATAACCTTACTTGCCCATCAAGCAAAGAGAATGAAAATCACGAAACAATATTTCATCATATAGTTGAACGCATAAGAAATACTACTTGAATCTCATTTTTGTGCCCTGAAGTGCTCCATTCCTTTTCTCATCGTAAAAAGTCAAACTGAAGATGCAGTACACATTTCCGAGTCTTGGTCATGTTATCAATTAGACAAAAATGTATCAAAACGATTCTCTTCAGTTCTTAGTAGATAATTTAAATCGGTTCTCACATTTCTCTCTTCACGGACGAGAAGAAGTTTTTCCAGATGGCACTCAACCTTTCGGATTTACCATGGCATGTCACATCGATCGACTTTGATTCTTCTGCTGGGAGGATGGACATAAGCATAGAATTCCGTTAGGGGTCTAGGTTCCAGTGTCCTGAATGTCATTCAATGTACCCGGTTCATGACACCATAGAGAGGTGATGAAGACACCTGAACTTCTTCCAGTACCGTGCATATATCCATGCCAGGTAACCCAGAATAAGGTGCCCTGAACATGGTGTTAAGACAGTGGACGTCCCATGGGCAAGAAAGGGATCCCGTTTCACACTGTCATTCGGGGCCATGGTGACAACGCTTGCATCTGAGATAGTCTTTGATCACTTCCACATGATCAAGATGATGAATGACACCCTAGACAGGATAAGGAGAAAAGAAACAAAGAGCAACGAAATCCTCAAACACACAAGATACGGCTGGCTGAAGAATTCTAACGTGTAATCGCCGGTTGAAAATTGTGCATTTTCGCCGGAATAAAAGTGATCTAGATCACCTGTTTAATCCTGATCCATTTCCTCGTGCGAAAGAGGGTCAGAGTTGCACGGGCTGGAGGTATGGAGAGTGATCAGGAACATGAAAGAACATGGCACGAGCAACAGGAGAGTTCCCTAAAGATTTCAGTTAATTCAGTCCCCCCTTTTTATTTGTTTCCAATTCCAAAATACATATGATTTCATGGATAAATTTCTCTCATGATCTAGGCTAATACTAGAGTCTCTTACACAAAATTCGGGATACTATCCAATTATAGATAAGAACTTAAGTAATCTAAAAAATCAAAAGTTAACGCTTCAGTTACTCTGAGCTAGCTACCCTTCTTTCTTGTCCATTAGACATAGTTTTTGTTATTCGATTACAAATGTAAGCGCCGAGGGAGAGATTCGAACTCCCGATCCACAAGGGAACCAGATCTCAAGTCTGGCGCCGTACCGCTGGGCCACCTCGGCAGAAAATGCTATCTATCTTCTTAACCTGCCGTTTGATCTTATGGACGGTCTGCTTTTGCTGCTGCCCTTTCTTCCAGTTCTAAGGCCTCTTCCCTTATATCCGGCAGAGGTCAGTCCCCTGTATACTCTTCCGGTGTTCTGGGGTTCTGCGACCCACGAAATCTTAGAATCATTGAGGATCGTGGGGTGTGCCTTGTCCACGGCTATAATCTCATAATACTTGTACTTGCCATCCTCGCCAGCATAATAGGAGTTAAGCACTTCCATGTTTGGGTATTTGTCGGCAACCCTTTCTTCAGCAATCCACTGAATACTCTTTTTCCTTGTAAGTTTGCTGTAGGCCATTCTTCTGGGTCTTCTTCCGCCCATGATCTTGGGACGGTTGCTTCCACCCCTTCTCACCCTGGATCTCACTATAATGTATCCATCCTTGCTTTTGTAGCCGAGGGCTCTTGCCCTGTCAACCCTTGTAGGCCTTTCCAACCTGACCGTAGAAGGGCTGCTTCTCCATTCTGCCATTCTCTGCTTGTGTAATCCATAAATTTCGGATCTTTTCAGATCTTTCCAGGCATTCCTGACTAAGCTGTATGTAGTAATAGTTTCTGCCATTTTGTTCTACCCTGATGATGTGGTATTTCTTAA
>DAICSO010000086.1:0-2843 GCA_027368075.1 bacterium | reverse complement strand
TTCCATTTTTGCCAGGATAACCCACGGAGAAAAACTCAGAATTGTCAGGGCCTTACAGAAGCTTGGAGAAACTGTTGCAGTCACAGGAGACGGCGTTAACGATGCCCCAGCTCTCAGGGCTGCCGAGATAGGCATCGCAATGGGAATGAGAGGGACTGATGTGGCAAAGGAAGCTTCGGACATGATACTTGAGGATGATAACTTCCAGACCATTGCCGAGGCTGTGTTTGAGGGCAGGAAGATGCAGTACACCCTGAGGAAGGGCATAAAGTATTACATAGCAGTCAAGCTGTCTCTGATCTCAATTCTCCTGGTCCCGATACTGCTCGTGATACCCTTTCCATTTCTGCCCATACAGATAATAATAATGGAACTTTTCATGGACGTGGGAGCCCTCTGGGGATTCCTCTACGAAAACGATGAAGCGGGAATAGTCCAGAAGCGGCCGCCGGGAAAAGGATCAGGTTTCATCACAAGGGAGATGATATATTCCATAATATCAGGATCTGCAGGGATATTTCTTGCAGTGACCGTTGTTTACCTTTACCTGTATTACGCAAATGGAAATATTTCCCAGGCCCAGACAGGGGCATTCACCACATGGATACTTTCACAGGTGATCCTGGCACAGAACCTGAGGACCGAGTATCAGCCGGTAATCAGGAAGGGATTCTTCTCAAATCCTATAATACTGGCCTGGGGCATCATAATAGTTGGAATGCTGGTAACAGTTACCCTGTATTCTCCACTCCATTCAATTATAGATACCTCAACACTGGGATTGCGGGAATGGTTGCTCACAGTGACTGCTGCAATACTATCAACTTCCTGGATGGAAATCATCAAGCTTTCAAGAGGGGGAGATGGGGAAAAACTTAGTGACGAAACTGCCTCCTGAATATTATAGCAAAATTTGCACATACACCTGATAAGGATCTTCTGCGCTTGCTTTAACTTGTGTATTTTCCATGCAACTGCATCAAACAGCCGCTGGCACTTTATCCCGGCCAATCGTCAGGAAAGTATAAATGAATGACGTTATTAAAACAGCGATTGCGACCAATATCACTTCGCCGATGAACATCAGGATGGCGAGGGACATCAACAGGGATATCCATGGAAGGGCTCTCATTGATCCTTGGAGGTGAAGTAGCCTTATTCCCGAACCTGAGCCGATGATATAGGTAATAACGCCTATGCCGCTGACGGTCAGGAACGCTGTTGTTATGCTTGCATCTATAAACCAGTATAGCAGTAAAGATAGTGAGCTGAGCAGAACAAGCAGTGATATGGAAGCGGAAGCCGAACCTGTCCTGCTGTTCTGTACGGAGAAGATTTTAGGAATTCCTCCATTGGTTGAGAGCACCTGTATAAGTTTGCTAACTCCGCTCATGTATGCGTTCATGGTGCTGAATATGGCCACAACTGCAACAATTCCGGCTACAGTTCCACCATAGGGTCCGAAAACACTGGAAAGAATGACCGAAAATGGTGTCAGGCCACCGCCATAGCTGTAAGCCTTTGTTCCCACAGTAACCACAGCAAGCGAGGTATACAGGATACCGATGACTATAACGCTAAAAATGACGCTTCTATGCAGATCGCGCGTTGGGTTCACGAATTCTCCCGCCAGGTTTGGAACGTTCTCATAGCCGAAAAATGCCCAGATCACAAGTGCCATGGCAGTTCCGACCGAGTAGAGTCCGTTGTTTCCCGTTATTGGAGACAGGTTCCGAAGTGATATTGTCATGGAAGCAGACACTATGGAGACTATGAGCAGTGCAACTATTGAAACAATGATTGCGAGCTGTACGCTTGCACTGAACCTTATGCCAAGATAATTTACTGCTCCCACTGAAATAACCATTATAAATGCGAATCCATAGATTTCGTTATGCGAAAGCGGAATTGCAAAGGTCAGATACGTGCCTGCAGCAAGTGCTATTGCCGGTGCGCCCAGTGCTACCCATGCAAGGAAGAGCCATCCCACACTGTTGCTTGTGTATTTCCCGAAGGCTTCCCTTGAAAATGAATAGATTCCGCCAGACTGCGGGTTTCTCAGGGCAAGCCTCGAGAAGGTAAAGGCGAAGGGATAGCTCGCAATGGACAGTATTATCCACGCTATGATGGAAGAGGGTCCGGAAACCTGTGCAGCAAGGCCAGGCAGAACAAGAATTCCGCCTCCAAGCACGGAAGCCATGTATATCGCGACTGCGTGCCTGAAGGTTATGGTCTTTCCAGATGGGTGGTCAGGCATCAGTTCTGTCTCCGGTGCTGAACAATCCTTCCTGCTCAAGAAGCTTCTTCTTCCGATCTATGCCAAGGCCATACCCCCCAAGCTCTCCATTCTTCCTTATAACCCTGTGGCAGGGGATTATGAGTGGTAAGGGGTTTCTGGCACACGCATTTGCTACCGCTCTCACAGCGAGGGGTTGGCCTATCATCTCTGCAACTTCACTGTATGTAACGGTAGATCCGAATGGGATGGCCCTCAAAGCACTCCAGACGCGCAACTGGAATTCAGTTCCTGCCGGAACCATTGGAATGTTGACGCTGGAACCCTGTAAATACGACAGTATCCCTTCTATATATTGGTGGGTGTCTTCAGCCTCTGAAAGTAATGCCCTGGGAAACTCCTTCCTGAGATATTCTTTTGCAGCTTCTGTAGAATCAACAACGGTGACTGCACAAAGGCCTTTGTCAGTGTAAGCCACAACAATCTTGCCCAGGTAAGTATCCGCCATGGAGTAGGAAATGGATTCCCCCCTGCTGCCCTTTCTGTACTTGGAAGGCGTCATACCGAGCTTGGATCGTGAATCCGTATATAACCAGCTCATTGAGTT
>DAICSO010000085.1:0-2868 GCA_027368075.1 bacterium | reverse complement strand
CTGAACACTGTGCCATTCTCCAGGGTCCTGAGGCATGTGCCGTTCCTCACCACGTTCCTGGATCGGCACTGGGGGCACATCGGATTCATGAAACAGATTAGATCGTTTTCCTTAAGTTCCATGTCCATCATTGGTATATTGTTGATCAGAAAGACAGGCGAGGAATCCACCGACACATAATCGTCAAGAGATGTGGAAACTCTCCTGAACTCAGTGTATGGCGCCTTCCTCAGTCGCATGTCATGGAATACGAAAGTCATATTTCATGATTTCGGTACCGCAGCACCTGTCAGGGGAAATCAACTAAATTATGACAATGTCGATATCAGATAATATTAATTACTTATTTTGATTAATTACAACAATGGATACCTTTTCATTGCATGTTTCTTCTTCTCGCGGAGCCGTGGAAATGTGCCGTACGGAAATAAAACTGCAAGCGAGGAGGAAGAAGCTTGAGGAGGCAAACGAATTTGTGCACTCCATGTTATCCGGAGATGTTCTCTTTGCTGGCGTGTCAGGATCGGTTTCATACATCCCAGAGCCTGATGACGACATCGATATTTTCCTCATAGTAAAGACCAACAGGTTATGGAAAGAGCTTCTCAAGTCCTTCGTAGTCCGCAGGCTGAGTGGAAACAGTGACGTGTGCCTGTGCCTGGCCTTTGACGATGAATATGCCCTGCATTATTACAGGCATGAAATATCAGGACTTGCTGTGAAGGATTCGATCAATGTTGTAAGCATATTTGGAGATGAATATTACTCAAGGATCCTGCACTCATCACCGGCCGTAATGGCACATTACCCGCCCATGAAAACGAGCCTTTCTGCAGATCTTGCCGATATGAATGAGAGCAACTCGTGGGCATCATCTCTTATTAACGTCATCTTTTTTGTAATTGGCTCCAGCTGGCTTTACCTCAAGCAGCTTTATGTTAACAAAATGCTGGACAGGCAGGGCAGAACCTCCGAAAGATTCAGAACAGTAGCAGGACTGCACAGGTTTTATTTGGAGACTGAAAAATATCGTGAACTGGACAGAAAATACAGGGAGAGATCGGAATAATGACGGCCTCAACCGCAATCATCACAAGCTTTGACGATGGGTTATCCCTCAGAAGACTGCTTGACAGCGTGATACAATCGAATGTGGACCAGATCGTTCTCATGTACGGAGGGGAGAGGACGGACAGGGACTACCTGAATGCATTACAAGATGACAGGCTGATTTACGAGGAGGAGAAGGAAAGGCTTGGAAAGAGCGAATCCCTGAACAGGTCGTTCAAGTATGCTCTGGGAGACCTGGTTTTTATCGTGTCAGGGGACATATCCGTAGAGAACAATGTCTTTGATCGTTGTGCAGGTGCATTCTCTGATGATATAGGCGTAATCGTGCCTCACGTCATCCCGGCACCCATGGGCGGAATCCATGGAAAGATTGGAAGAGTTCTGTGGAAACTTCACGATTGCGAACTCCATTACATGTCAGCCAGGAATATAAACGCCCATGGCGGTGAATTCGTTGCCATAAGGAAGAAGCTTCTGTCCGACCTGCCCAAGATTGTAAATGACGATGCATACCTGTGTATGAGTGCCAGGAACAGTGGTTACAGGGTGGTTTACAGGGAAGACATCCTTGTTACCAATGAACTGCCCGGAACTCTTCTCGATCTTTTTGTACAGAGGATCAGGATAAACTTCGGCCATCAGGAACTTCTTAAAATGAAGCTTGATCCCCTGGTAATGACAACCCTCATCAGGACCGACCGCAGGACATTTTTTTCCATAATGACAACGTTCCTGAAGAGATACCCGGAAGAAATCTTAATACTGCCTCTTGTGTGCTTCATGGAGAGCCTTGCCCTGCTGGTGGCCTGGCATCACGCCAGGAAGGGAAAATCATACCACAAATGGCCCATAGCAACCAGAAGCTGACGATATAAAGCGAAGATTTCTTTCGTTACGTGGGGAGGGGATCAGCTTGGCATTTTCCGGTAAACGTAAAGCCCAACCCCTATTGCAATAATATATATTGCAAAGAGAAGGTCATACATGCCCGGAATGTATGGTAGAGCGCCATTGAATTTTGTCACGCCAAACAGGTATTGCGCAAAGCTTCCAGCTGAAAGGCCCACGTTCAGCATGCCGTAGGTCGCTATGTCAGCTATCTGGAAGATTGCCATGAAAACTCCCCAGCCTACTCCCACACCAACCATGGATCTTTTTCTGACTGTAAGCAGCACAATGAATGCTATGATGTCAACTAACCCGGTGGCAAGCAGCCCGTACCAATGGATGAAATATTTGGGTACTGTCCCGAAATCTGTCTGCAGATTTTGGTCCGTGAATAATATTACGATGGTTATGACAAACTGGATAAGAAACAGCAGAGAAAAGTATGCAGGTAGTCTGCCTGACCCAGTAGTTCTGTTCTTCTTGCTTTCACTTGTATCCATGATTGCAATTAATAATTGATACTATTTAAGTTTATCTCAATAAACGATTGCAGGAATGCGGATGTCGAACCATGGCTCAATCATGGCAATTTCAGGAGCGTTTTCTCAATTCCCACTAATGTAACCAGAACGCACCACTTTTGCCACCACGAAATCCCTTTCAGAGCTTCCGGCATGGCCTTCTGCTTTTTATTTCTATTTGGCTCCCTGAGGTACCTATCCTGGTCCTCCATCACGTGGATATTCTCCATCTCCGGGATCATCCCCAAAGGGAGTGTTTCTTCAAAAGCCCGGATGGTTCCATTCCCCTCAGCGGTGTAGAATGGATGATCAGGACAGGGAAAAGACAAAGAGAGTACCGCTGATAGTCGATTCCTTATGGTTCCTCATAAGGAATATGTCCATGTTC
>DAICSO010000084.1:0-2883 GCA_027368075.1 bacterium | reverse complement strand
GCCGTGTAAGGTGCTATTAAATAAGTTGTGGGCAAACTTCTCATCAGAATAAAAATGAGCAAAGTCAATCCTAGAATTGTCGGTATTAAAACCAGAAGCCTGCGCACGACGTAATACCTTAGCTCCATATACCTACCAAAGCTAAATATATTATTTAATTCTTTTTAACAGCCTAGTTATTAAGGCATCTCCAAATAATATATAAAATAAGAATAGCCTCGTTCAAATTTAAAAGTAGATTTATAACTCAAAATGAGCATTTTTAAACATTCAAGCAAACTCTTCCAGATCATCTTCCACCAGTTTGTGCACCGGGTTGCTTACCAGCGGTCCCCTTGACAGGATCGGATCATAATCCTCATAGGTCTTCTCATTGTTCTCGTACAGTATGCCGATTGGAATCCTGTCTCCCCATTCCTGTGCAATGCGGTATGCCTGCATTATATCCTTCCTGTCATTGCCTTCAAGATGATAGACCCTCTTCCTGAAGAAGTCGTATGTGTTTAGCTTGTTATAAGTCACGCATGGGCTGAAAACGTCGATGAATGAGAATCCGCGATGCTGTATCCCGGCCTTTATCACTTCCTTCAGGTGCTTGGCATCCCCAGAGAATGCCCTTGCCACAAAGGTTGCGCCCGCAGTCAGGGCAAAATCCAGCGGATTAAGCGGCTTCTCAATGTTCCCCTTTGGCGTTGTCTTTGTAACCATTCCCATTTCTGTTGTGGGCGACGCCTGTCCGGTGGTCAGGCCGAAGATCTGGTTGTCCGATACTATGTATGTTATGTTCACGTTCCTCTTTGAAGTGTGGTAGAAATGCTGCGTACCCTCAAAGAACCCGTCTCCATCCCCGCCGTACCCTATGACCGTAAGCTTGTCATTTGCCCACTTTATTGCTTCAGCTACGGGCAAAAGCCTGCCATGAAGCCCGTGGAATCCGTACACGTTTATGAATTCAGGCATGTTGCTCGAGCAGCCTATGCCCGAAACCACGACGGAATCCTTCGGTTCAATGCCAAGTTCTGTCAGCGCACCACCTATTGCGGAAAGTTGCGCAAAATTCCCGCATCCCGGACACCAGTCCGGCTTTACCTTACCCTTATAATCTGCCACTGTAACCATTTCAATTCCTCCTTATGACTGCTTCCAGCTCCTCTGCAAGGGCTCCGGGGTAGAAGCTTTCCCCATCGTATTTTGTAACAAGTTCTGTCCTGACAAGAAACTCAGACCTGAGGAACCTGTTTATCTGCCCTGAATAATTGTTTTCTACCACTATTATCTTCTTCTTTCCCGATAGCAGTTTTCCCATGTCCGGGTTCAGCGGGTAAACCCTGTTTATCTCAACTGCGCCAGCTTTGATGCCCTTTTCTCTAAGGATGTCAACAGCTTCCTCAACAACGCCCTGTGTTGATCCCCACTGCACAATTGCATACTCGGCGTCATTGTATCTGTAAGTGTCAGTAGGGGGCATCTCCTGAAGATAGAGTTTGATTTTCTTCATCCTCTTCTCCATTGAAAGGCGCCTGAGTGTTGGATCCGTATCGGCGTCGCTCACAACAGCTCCATATTCGTTGTGTTCATCAGAATCCTCATTGTGCATCAACCCTGCCTGCCCGGGAAGCGCCCTTTGTGATACTCCGCTTGTTGTGTATTCATACCTCTTGTAATCGGGATCATCGTCCTTTGCAAACTGCCCCCTCTCTATCTTGAAATTCAGGTCCAGGTTCTCGGCAGATTCATAGTGTTCAGCCAGGTAAAGGTCCGACATGACTATTACAGGCATCTGCAGCTTTTCTGCCAGGTTCAGTGCCTCTCTTGTCATGTAGAATGCCTCTTCCACGTTTCTCGGAGCAAAAACAACCTTCGGGTAGTCTCCCTGCGATGCGCCGATCACCTGCATCAGGTCTCCCTGCTCGGTCTTGGTTGGCAATCCTGTTGAAGGGCCGGATCTCTGCGCCTCGTAAACCACAAGGGGCACTTCAACCATGCCGGACATCCCCAGTGCTTCAGTCATAAGTGCGAAACCTCCGCCCGAAGAACCGGTCATGGCCCTGACACCGGCGTAGTTCGCGCCTATTGCCATGTTTATCGCTGATATCTCATCTTCGGAAACCTTGACGAATATCCCAAACTGCTCAGCATGGGATGCAAGATAGTGCAGCACGGACGAAGCAGGCGTCATGGGGTAACCAACGTACATCTTCAGGCCACCGCTCACTGCGCCAAGCCCAACAGCTTCGCCTCCGGCCATCATGTACCTCTTTGCCTTGCCATACTGTATCTTCTTGTCGAGCTTCTTGAAGTTGGAACTGTAATAATCATACCCCTCCTTTGCAGCCCTTACATTCTGGTCTGCAACTTCGCCCTTATTCCCGAACTGTTCCGCTATCACTCCGGACAGTATATCGAAATCCAGTCCAACGGCGGCGGCCATGGCACCTATTGCCACGGTATTCTTCATCAGGGCATTCTTTCCATACTTTGCCGCTATGTCTCCAAGAGGCATTTCGCAGTAAGTGGCCTTACCCTTGGTGTATCCGGTTATTCCCTTGTCGAATATGGCAACTCCCTCGAGCGGTGACGCTCCACCCTCATTTATCATCGCGTTGGTGTGCCTCTCCAGGCCATCCTTGTTCAGCGCTATGAGCACATCGAGCCCGTCTCCCTGGCTCCTCACCTTTTCATGTGCGGCCCTTATCTGATACCAGCTTTGCCCGCCCCTGATCAAGCTCTGGTAGTAATTGTATGTGTTAACGTACAATCCACTTCTTGAAAAAGCCTTTGCGATTATGAGTCCAGCGGACTGGACACCATCACCTGCGGCACCTGCGACCCTAACTATTACCTCGGTACCCTTCATTCAAATTACCTTTTTCACAATCAAAT
>DAICSO010000083.1:0-3030 GCA_027368075.1 bacterium | reverse complement strand
ACCGCAAGAAGGTCATCCTCCGAGTATATCCTCTCCACAAAACCCTCTACTCTGGCACTGCCTATTGTGAGTTTTTTCACCGGTGCCGAAGGGCCCATTGGGGCAACATGCTCATCCAGCACGATCTTTGCGCTGTTCATGCTCTTCGTGAATTCCATTTCAACTTCTACGGGCTTCTCGGACAGGGACATTACCTGTATCTCCTGCATTGTCTTTCCTGGATCAGAGATATTCTTTACGTTCACTTCCATCCCTCCGCGCAGTAATGAAAGCCTCATTGAGAGGAACTCCTCCATGTTTACCTGCATCCATGTGGACGGGTTTTCGTATCCGCTGGTATCTCCATGAATGTTAGGTGCGGATGGATAGATGTTGACCTTCGGATATCCATATCTTCCGACGAAAATTGATGGAGGAGTCGACCCATTTATCTCAGTCCCGTTGAACCTTGCTATCTTTGGCTGCAGGAGGTTCTTCACAGAAATCGGGCAGTAGGAAAGTCCGCATAGCATCTTCGCTCCCCTGCACTTTATGCATAGCGATGCCGGTATCTTATATGCGGTCTTGAATTCCATCCAGTCTTAAATAATTCCACTTACTATTAAAGCTGTTCTACATGGTTGCGAAATGAGAAATACCTTATTCACAGTGTCTTTCTGGTCCTTACGTTAACCGGAATAGTTGCCTTATACGATTTCGTCGGTTTTACAACTCTCCTGAGCAGGAAAGCCACTGAGCTTTTGATGTGGACGAATTGCGAAACCTCTATGTTGTAACAAGGGCTTATTTCAAGGCACGAAACTACTCATCGAGGAAGTCGTGCATGAAAATCCCCATGAAGCGACTGAATCGAAAGGACCTCGCCATTAGGTTGGGAAAGTCTCCGTTCCACAGTTCAGGCAGAGGAATGGATTAAATGCATATCCCGATTGCATGCAGACAGGGATGTATGCAACTTGAGCATTGATACCCGCAGAGGCGTAACTCACGGGACTGGAGAGACGCCAGGACTCGGCAATGGGTTCCAGCAGACCCACCGATTCATGCGCCGAATCAAAGTCACATCAAGATAGGGCTTATTAATTAAGAAGAAATCACAAAAAGTGTCCAAGCAGTACACTTTCTCCCAGGGGGGACGCGGAACCCCTCTCTTGCTTACGGGTGTGACAGTTGAGCTGACTCTTCTTGCAGCGCAGTTCGTAATCGGAATGTGGATGAATCTCTTCGCCCTGTTCCCAACAACAAACGTCACCTTTCCGATGTCCGGAATGATGAATGTTATGTTTTCGGTACCGGAACTTATGGTTCACATGATGATTGGGGCGGTAATAGGTCTGATGTCATTGATGATATTTGTCATGAGCCTGATGGGTGGCTACCACAAATCAGCAATGTTGAGTACCATAGCTTCGTTCTCGATCTTCCTTGCGGGGATAAGTGGACTTGAATTCATATTTTCCGGGTTTCAAAATAATATTTTGTCTTTCGCCATGTCGCTGGGATTTATAGTGGCGGTAATTTCATATGTTTTTCTGATCTATTCTGCATCAATAGATTCTTTGACTCGGCGTTTGCACACATGAAAAACCTTTTGCATTGAACTTGAATAAACTCATATGGAAGGGAAAAACGTTCTTGTTTTGGGATGCGGCATAGGAGGATTAGCCGTCGCGAACATTCTGGCGGATAAGCTGAAGGGGAAGGCCAGAATCACGGTTATTGACAAAAAGCGGTATTTCCAGTTTCCCCCTTCTTACCCATGGCTTATGATGGGGAAGAGAACGCAGGGTCAAGTACAAAAAGATTTGAGCGTTCTTACGGGAAAAGGTATAAACGTTGTTAACGAAGAGATAACTTCAATCGACCCCGCGAAGAAAACCGTTGTAACTGCTGTTTCGAAATACACTGCAGATTTCCTGATAATTTCCCTTGGCACTCAATATAATCCAGACGCTATATCTGGCTTTTCAGAATATGCCCACCACATCTACGACCTTGAATCCGCTGTATCATTTAGGGATGCCGTTGCAGGTTTTGATCATGGTTCGGTTGCGATTGGAATTTCAAGGCTCCCTTTCAAGTGCCCTGCTGCCCCATATGAGGTGGCATTCCTGCTGGATGATTATTACTCGATGAAAGGCATCAGGGATAATATCCAGATTAACTTTTACACCCCTGAGCCTAACCCAGTCCCCTCGGTGGGGCCGGAGATAGCTGACAAGGTTCTGAAGCTTCTGGAATCAAGAGGGATAAATTACCATCCACGACTGAAGCTGAAGGAGGTGAAAAAGGATCAGCTTATCTTCGAAAGTGGTGAAACCATGGATTACGATCTCCTTTTTTCTGTTCCGCCGCATGTGGCACCGGAGCCTGTAGTTAAGGCTGGTATGACCGACTCCACTGGATGGATTCCAGTTAATGTGAGAAACCTTGAGACAAGATTCCCTGGAGTATTTGCGATCGGAGATGTTGCTTCCATTCCCACTCCAAGCGGCTATGTCCAGTATCTTCCCAAGGCAGGAGTATTTGCTCATGGTCAAGCAAAGGTTGTCGCCAACAACGTTGCTAACGCGATCGCTGGAAGTGGAAAAATGAGAGAGTGGGATGGGGAAGGAGCGTGCTTCCTGGAAACTGGCCGTGGCAAGAGTGCTTTTATGAAAGGAAAATTCCTAGAAGAACCAAAGCCACTAATGGACTTCAGGGGTCCAGGCAGTATATGGCATATGCAGAAGGTTGCATTCGAAAAATACTGGATGAGGCACTGGTTCTGATGTTTCCCGAACTGAAGCGTCAGACTGCGGTAGTGATGTAGAATGAACGAGACATTATTTATTTTGAATGATCCGCCATATGGCTCTGAAAAGACATATAATGCACTTCGTCTGGCACTGTCTATTGCAAAGAAACAGGATAGCGATAGGATACACATTTTTCTTTTCGGTGATTCTGTTCTGACAGCGAAAAGATCGCAGAAGGTGACAGAGGGTTATTATAATTTAGAGACAATGTTGAAAGGTTTGGCAACGCGGG
>DAICSO010000082.1:0-3030 GCA_027368075.1 bacterium | reverse complement strand
CTGAATGAGACGCTTGTTGTCGACGAAAACGATAATGTTGTGGCTGTGGGCAGATCCACTGTGTCAGGCTATGAAATGGGCCAGTACAGGAGTGGTGTAGCTGTCAAGGTGCACCACAGCATATCCGGAAAGGATAAGCTAGATTCCTGATGGTCTGGATTTGCGCCTGGACGACACATACTTGTCTACTGTCGTTATGAACATGGCCAGTACCATAATCGTCCCTCCAACCAGTGTATATGGCCCGAGGATTTCATGGTTTATCATAACGGCTGCAATGGCTGCAAAAATAGGTTCTCCAACAAAAATTATACCTGCTGCGGTTGGCTCTATGAAAATCAGTGCCTTTGTGGTTACAAACATGGCGAAGGTTCCGGCGAAGAGTGCAGTGAATATTATGGTAAAAATCGCATAAGAGTTCAGGCTCATCTGCAATGACGGATAGGTTGGAAGAAATACAAGAGACAAAACGGCTACCACAAGGAGCTGGTAGAAGGTGAATACAACGGTATCAAATCCTTCTGAATACTTGGAAAGATACGCAATCTGGAACGCATAGGCAATTGCTCCGAAAAGCGTCAGTATGTCTCCGAGCTCAATGCCGGAGTTTGAAAGTGCTCCGCTGGACATCAGTATTAAACCCGTGAATGCCAGAATGGATGCTAATATGTCGTATCTGGATGCCGGCTTCTTAAGGTAATAATATGATATTATGGGAATCAGGACCACATAGATGCCAGTGATGATCCCGGACTTTGAAGCGGTTGTGTATTCTAGCCCCACAGTCTGGAAATAGTATCCAAAGAAGAGGAGAGTTCCGGCAATGAGACCCTGAATCACGTTCTTCCTGCCGAAAATACCTCTCCTTTTTATGAGAAACGGCACAAGAAATATTGTGGAGAGTCCGAAACGCAGGGCCAGGAAAATAAGAGGAGAAACGAATTCCAGTGTATTTTTTATCAGCGGGAAGGTGAGTCCCCAGAAAAGGGTGACCAGGAGGAGAAGACCCATATATGAATAGGTCTTCGTATTCATGATCCATTCCTTCTGAATGCATGGGGGATGATTCGTGGGTTTCTAAGCAGAATTGAAAGAATCACCTTTGAGGGAAAATCAATATCTCCAAGCTTGTTAATCGTCTCTATATTCTTGGGACTGGAAAGGATATCGTATATCCGGTTGAGTGAAATGTCAGGTATGCCGCTGAAAAATCGCTGTGCCATGGAATCGAATCGGAGTTCCAATCCAAGTTCACCTTTCCATCCAGCCTGGTAACGTGATAGGGAATTTTCAGAAAAATCCTCATTTTCCAGAACATTCCTGATAGCTTCAGAAGCATGCCTGGCTGAGACTATCCCGGTGAAAATGCCCCCGCCAGAAAGGGGCTTGACAATACCGGCAGCATCTCCTACGAGAAGGTTTCGCTTTCCGTACGTTTTCTTTAGAAAGGTTATGGGTATGCCACCTCCATTTATTCTCAGGATTTTCTGCGACCCAAATTTCCGGTTAATGTACTGAAAATGGTCAAATGCGGGTTTCCTGTAGGTACCCACACCTATTTTCGAGAGCTCTCCCGCCGGGGTTGCCCATCCAAAGAATCCCTGGGTAGACTGCGATCCAACATACACATTCACGCTGTTCTGGTCTTCCATCCTTGCAGCGGAATCCACCTGATATGTGGATATAACCCTGGAGGGCCTCGGGTATCCAAGTTCCTTCCTTACGATGCTGTTAACACCATCGGCCCCGACCACGATCCGGCTTCTTATCTCTTTCAGATTACCATCCTGGCGGTACCTGGCTGTCACACCCTCATCGTCGACCTTTACGGAAAGGACGCGTGAATTTATCCTGATATCTGCTCCTGAGGATATGGCCATCGCAGAGGCGTCCTTATCGAACTGATCCCTGTCCATAACTATTGTCCTGTCACCTTTGTGGATGTGTATGCTTTTTCCGTTTGGGAAGAAAATATGGGCTCCGTTTACGGAATTTACCTCAGCCTTTGTTTTCACGTACTTGAAAACCCGCTCAGAAACAAGGCCCGTGCATTCCACCGGTCTGCCGACTTCCCGGTGTTCCTCCATGTTCACAACGTCAAAGCCAAGCTTGGCAAGGCTGTAGCTCACGTAGGAACCAGAAGGTCCTGAACCAACAACGAGGACATCGTGCACTGTCCGCTAATTCCTCCAAGGATAAAAAGATTGCAAAGGATCTATTTAACTATAATCCTATCCCTTCCAGAGTCCTATTGCGAATCCTATGAAGAACATTACAACAGAAAAAGTAATGACAATGCCGCCGAAATGCACCGTAGACGCATAGGTTGAAAGCTGGCTCACGAGGTTGCTGATGGATATCTTCGGAATAAGTGAAAAACTTATGAAATAAGCAATCAAGAATGCAACTATTAGCAGGACGACAGATGTGAATGCTTTCTTTATTGCAAGGCCGAAAAATAAACCATCTACAAACAGCAGTAGCACTGTTATCTCCTGGCTGAAGGGTTCAAGGAAAGTTGGATATGCCATCGCGGATCACTTTAATTATAATGTCTGACAATATAAAATGCTTTCCATTTAACAATTGCTACTGAAAATGTTCCCATAAATGGCGAAGACTGGCAGTTATTGTGCGCGTTATTAAAATTGTCTTTGATGATTATTGCCTGCCTGGCGCGCATAAGAAAAATTGGCATTCCTGAATATTGCCGCATGCTTGAATGCGCAAACAGAGTCGGTCCGGGAAGTTCGCTCATAATTATCCGTTGTCCGACATGCAATTTTTGAAGTAGAAAGTCCACCGTAAAAAAATGGGAGATGGTTCTAGGCATCATTCCATAAACTGATCCAGAGTTGTTGGCTTAGTACTTGAACGGGTGTTTTGCCCATTGGTCTCAGTGCTGTAAGTGGATTCAGGTATTGTGATCTCATCGCCCAGGCTCTCAAGGACACGGTTCAGCGTTTCTCTCACCCTGCTTGCATAGTAATTCCAGTCCGGGACTCCATCGAATTTCGTGCCATCTATGAA
>DAICSO010000081.1:0-3037 GCA_027368075.1 bacterium | reverse complement strand
CTGCAGATGATCCGCCTCCGGTGACATAAGCTCCATCCTCAACCGCAACCGCAACTACGTGCAGTGAATCTGTCAGCAATGACCTCATCCACTACCCACTTAGCGAATTCACGGAGAAGCGCGGAATTAACGTGATTACTGGTAAAGTCGCAACCAAAATAGACAGAAAAGCGAAGAGAGTGACCCTTTCCGACGGAACATCACTCGAATATGACAAGCTGCTCATTGCTACCGGAGCCAGACCAAGAATTCCTCCAGAATTTACCGGATCCGGAGCGTTGGCCATAAGATCGCTTGAAAGCGGCATTGAGGTTCATGATCGGGTTTCAGGAGCAGGGAGTGTGACGGTGATCGGGGACAGCATACTTGGGATGGAGATTGCGGACTCAATACAGAAAAGAGGCATACCGGTAAGGATCATATCAAAGCACAGCCGACCCCTGCAAGTGCTGGATGACGACATTGGGGCAGACTTTCTCAATGCAATATCTGGTAAATTCAATTTTGAATTCGATTCAGTTGTGCAGGAAGTGAAAAAAGTTGACGGCAGTTTCACAGTGACCACAAACCACGGAAAACACCAGTCTGATCTTGTTATCTTCGCTACTGGCATTGTTCCAAACAGCGAAATTGCTTCGGAGTCCGGAATCAGGGTTTCAGATAGAGGCCTGATAAGCACTGATAAGATGCTTCGAACCTCAGATCCTGACATCTACGCCGCTGGAGATGTCGCAGAGGCAACCAACCTTGTCACTGGAAAGCCGGGTTGGTTTCCGCTCGCGCAGGTATCCAACAAGATGGGAAGAGTTGTTGGGTCCAATATAGGCGGAGTGGAAACTCAGTTTCCAGGATCGATTGGAACGACACTGGTGAAGATACTTGAATTTGAGGTAGGTTTATGCGGTCTCAGCGAGAAAGAGGCGACAAGGAATGGATATCAGTGGTCATCAACATATATAAAGGCGCATAGCAGGGCAAAGTATTACCCAGGGGGCAGTGAGGCATGGATAAAAATAGTGTATGACAAGAACTCAAGCAGGCTACTGGGGGCGCAGGTTATATCCAGGGACAACGGCGCATGGAGACTCAATGTTCTAGCTACGGCTATACAGGCCGGGTTTACTCTGGATGATCTGTTCTTCGATGACATAGGGTATTCACCGCCATTTGATCCCGTATGGGACCCTATCATAGTTGCTGCAAGCGTGGCAAAGAGAATGTGAGAAGATGCTGCCAGAATATTTTCCCTAATTTGCAGCGGAAATAATTTAAAAATGGTTAAATATAGCCTGTATTTATTGAATCGTGGAAAACAAGTATGCCAGCGTGTACAGGAAGCAGCATTACGGTTTAGTCGGAAAACATTCTGCCGTCAAGGTATGCCACTGGACCAAGAAGGAGCTTTCCGGCGAGGAGGGCTGTTATAAGGGAACCTTTTATGGCATACGATCACACCAATGCGTGCAGATGACTCCTGCGCTTAACTCGTGCACAGAAAATTGTACTTTCTGCTGGAGATTCCAGGGCTTCGACAGTATGCATATTTCCGATGAGGACGATCCCGAACTGATACTTGAAGAGAGTATAAAGGCCCACAGGAAGTTGATTTCAGGGTTCAAGGGAAACGCCAAGGTTACAAAGGAGAGGTGGGATGAGGCTGAGAATCCCAAGCATATAGCAATTTCGCTCACGGGGGAACCAACACTGTATTCGAGGCTAGGGGAATTTATTGCCCTTGCGAAAAAGCGTGGCATGACAACTTTTCTAGTAACAAATGGGACGCTTCCAATGGTGCTTGAAAAGCTGGATCCACTTCCGACCCAGCTTTATGTGACGGTTGCAGGACCGACCAGGCAGATCTTCAATGATGTACTGAACCCTGCCCTGGGAAATGCCTGGGAAAATTTCAACAGAACTCTAGAACTGTTACCATCACTGGATACCAGAATCGTCCTTAGGCACACACTGGTGAAAGACGTTAACATGCCATATCTGGATGAGTATACGGCCCTGGACACCAAAGCTGACCCTGATTTCATAGAGTGCAAGGGATACGTTCATGTGGGGCAGTCCATAACAAAGCTGACAATGGATAATATGCCATCACATGACTCTATACTTGAATTTTCAAACGCGCTGGCAGGAAGGATAGGATACCAGTTCACCGCTGACAGGAGAGACAGCAGGGTTGCGCTCATCAGCAAGGATCCATCAACAGCAAAAATAGACTTCGATGAGATTTTCAAGGCGAAGGACGGGAAGATGATTTCGGTAGCCTAAGCAACACAAAGTCACTCTAAAATCACCCTGAAAAAACTATAAAAACATCATTATTTAACTAATTAAGGAACAGCCAGTTAAGGGTTTCACCATATATATTTTACCGTAAATCACAAGGTGGACTGCTTCTTTTGGCTTTAAGTTTAGTTGGATTACAATTTTTATGTTTGGTTGTCAAACTGAATCCCATTGACCCGTAGCCTTTCAGTTGATGGAATCTCCAATACCCATGTGTTAAGAGACATAACGATTCGTAAGGGTACTGACATCCTCTCCGTCACAAGTTAAGTGGCTCTCCTGCTCAAGATATTGTAAAATAAGCAGCAAGGAAAAGAAAACTCTAGAGTTTGCTGATAAGCGAGGTTGTTTCCCCGGCCGCTTTCTCGATCTCCTTGTACTTTATCCTCATCTCTTCTTTGTATTCCTCTGATTCGCTGGATCTGGCTCCAAGTAAATTAAGGAGATGATCAAGTTCAGACTCAAGTACGCTGCTCAGGATTCTGAGTTTCTGGACCTTGTCATCCGATATGTTCCTGCGCTTCTCGGATATAAAGCAGTCAAAATGCACAGCTCCACTCTTCGTAAATGTGAATTTCTCCCCAGTGACAACAAGCTTCTTGCATGAATAACATATGAATTCTGCCATGGAAACATGATGTTTTGAGAGATTAAATTAATATCGCTATAATTTGCCACTTCTCCGAGGAAATCATGTGTGCAATAATCAATTATACGCTTTTGGCATAGCCAATTGATA
>DAICSO010000080.1:0-3344 GCA_027368075.1 bacterium | reverse complement strand
GAACGTCTCGCCCCTGTCCATGAGTTTTTTCGCTACCCTGACGTTGGCCAGGTTCATGTTCTCCTTGTACTCCCCGAATTTTCTCACCGATCTGGATATAACAAGCTTCTCCATGGGAATACCCGGGTCACCGGAACTCACCATCTTCACGAGGTTGTTTGCATATTCCCTCGCCCCATCCACGTTCTTGCTCAGGACATAATCAAATACCTTCGAAAGAGCCTCGCTCTGCAGATCGAATGAATCTGTCCTCCTGACTTCGTATCCCCTGACAAGAACTGTGCCCGCCTGCTCAACGGGAAAAACAATCTTCCCGGCATACCTTTTCTTCGCGCCATGAGAGAAGAATGGATCCATGACTTTCTCAAACTCAACAATGATCCCCTCCTTGTCTGAAAGCCTCCTGCTCAGGTCTTCTCCAATCTTGATCGCCTCTTCATGCGTGGCGGCTCCCGACTCTATGAATATACTGTCTGTATCCCCGTATATTACCCTCTTTCCCTCGGACTTGAGCAGGTTGATCAGGCCAGTGATGGTATCACGGGCGTATGCGGTTATGGCGCCTCCTATTTCAAGATTAGTGAACCTGTAGAACGATGAGGCAAGCACTCCGTAAAAGGTGTTCATGAGTATCTTCAGTGCCCCCTGTATGCCGTCCAGGTAATTCTTCTCCTCAACAGTCGTTGCCCTCTTCATATCTTTTTTTACCTTGTCTCTTTCCTCCATGAGGTTTTTAAGTATCCTCGGAACCAGGCCAGGCCTGACAGAAGGATCGAGGAACCTTGCTCCCGTTGGAGCAACAATTGTGCCTTTTGGGTCAAAGGTTGTGAAACAGATGTTGTATTTCATTATCATGGATGGGTACATGCTCTTGAAATCCAGGACGACCACGTTGTCATACAATCCGGCCCCGATTGAATGAACATACCCTCCCTCTATGGGGTTTTCCTTGATATCGTGTGATGTCATCGGAACTCCGATATTCTCGCGGTCTGCCCGCCTTATAAGTATGGAATCAACATAATTGCTTGTTCCGCCATTTGTTACGTCGTCCAGGGGAAGTTTTGTGACAGTGGACATGAATAGATTCCTGTCAATCACCCTCATCTTCCTGAATATCTCAAGCGTGAGGAAAGCATCCTTTATGCAGTAATCAATAACTTCCTGGCGCCGGTTGGACCATTCCTCCTCTATCTTCAGCCGGTTAATATTGTCCTTCCCCTCGCCCAGAAGCTCCATAGCTACGTAGTTTAGGGTTTCATGTTTCGGGTGAAGAATCTTTTTCACATTCCACCATGTATCGCTTATCACCCTGCCATGTAGCCTCCAGTACTGGTTGTTTACCCTGTTCGGCCTCCTGAAATCCCTGCCGATGTTGAATTCAACGCCATTCCTGGCCATCCTCTCCTGGATCATGGGCAGATCGTATCCGTCAATGTTGTATCCGGTCAAAACGTCGGGGTCTTCAGCACACACAAGTTTAACGAAATTCTGGAGAAGTTCTTTCTCCTTACCTGAAACTTCTCCTTTACTGATCCTGTTACCCATGGAAATGGCATACCCTATCACGTAAATCTCCCCCGACTGGATGGAGTTCTCAATGTCAAAACTGAGGATTTTCAGATCAGGGTTGAAAGGAGCTGTGTCACGAATCCTGTCTATTTTGATTACCAGGTCAGTGGAATACCTTCGTTTCTCGTCAGCCAACTCTTCACCTTCAATCTCCACGCAGGCTCCGAGGTCAAGATCATATATGAAGCGATGATGAAAGGGAATGTCAGAGGAAAGTGTCTCGGTATTGCAGAGCGCACGGAGTTCAGGAACTTTCCACGGGGACTTTACAAACACCCTTCTGACGGGCCTTTCCTGACCGTAAAGCCATAGCTTCAAGTCCTTCTCGCTGACATACTCTGGATTCTTCCTGAAACTCTCCATGAACGTTTCCGAGGGAGCAACTATATCAAAATACGGTTTGAAGCCAAAATAAAGTGCAGTAACTGATCTGCCATCATCTGTCCTGCCGAACAGCTCAACGGTGACATCTCTCTGCCTGTAAGAGGAAGCTACAATCCTGAGCCTTATCTTCATCTTATTCGTCATATGCTGTTCGAATATTAATTATGCTGGTCAAGGTGGATTGTTTTCCATGCTATGTGCTTAAAGTGAAACCGCACGTCCGGTAGCTGCCGACTCATTTGCAGCATTCACTATGCGGACCACCGCCTCGCCGTCTTCACCCAATGCTATGTTGTTTTTTTCGCCCCTTGCAAGGGAAGCGAACGATCTGATCTCTCCCTCATAGGGGGATCCCCCATTGTAGGAATCAACAATCTTCCCGTTTCTCTCCAGAGACCCCTTTATGGTTACGCCAAATATGCCCCGTCCCACGACTGTTCCCTGGGTCCCGAATATATAGAGGCTATTGTCCGGAGCCGACGTGGACCGTGAGGAAATTGCGGTGGCAATCATGTCCGGATAGACAAGGCTAACCTGCTGGGTCTCCTCAATCACCTTGCCACGGGGGAACTTTACAGAACTTACAGCTTCCGGTTTCCTTCCAAGCGCGTACATGAGACTGTCAATGACATGCACACCCGTACCCATTATCGATCCGCCTCCAACTTTTTCATCCTCTGTCCACCACTTCTGCTTTTCCGAAGCGTGGGATGAGGATGGCGGCCCTCCCCACATTCCAAAGGCAGCGACCGGCTTTCCTATATCACCTGCCTGTACAGAATCCCTGATCCTCTCTACTGCCGGGTGGAATCTCATGTGAAAACCCACTGCCAGCTTAAGTCCATTCTTCCTGCTCAATGAAACGAGATCAGCCGCCTCTTCGACAGTCAGCGTCATCTGCTTCTCGAGGAGCACATGCTTTCCAGCCTCAAGAGCAAGCTTAGCCTGAGGATAGTGGAGAAAATTAGGAGAACCAATGTACACTGCTTCTACCCGCGATGAAAGCATTCTCTTAAGATCTGAATAATATTCAGATCCGTTCTCCCTTGCAACTTCCTTTCCCTTTGCAGCATCGGAACTGTAGATCGACCCTATGCTGAACCCGGCTGCCCTTATAGCTGGTATAACCCTGTTAGTTGAATGGTTTCCAAGCCCTATGATACCAAAATCCATGAATCAATAGCGGTTTTCAGCCTCTTATATTTTTCCGAGTTCATGGCTGCAGTGCTTTGCTGTATACTGTCGCGGACTCAAACCCGCCCAGAGGCACAAAATCTAACCCGGTTTTCTGCAAGGACCTCAAAGCACAGGGAGCAATGGCATCACTTCTGGTAGATGCCAAGTTTGTTTCCGTGGTGAATGTGGTTGTTTATCATTGCGGATAGGAG
>DAICSO010000007.1:0-30754 GCA_027368075.1 bacterium | reverse complement strand
TGATTTCAACGGGGAATGGATAACCGGAAGGAAAGTATATGAGTATAGAGTTCAATTAATACTGTACGGGTTCTTTTCGAAATTACAGCAATTCATGTACACTATAATATTTAATGGAGTTTGGAGAAAAATGTACACTTTTTCCTCAATACTTTCAACAATAATTCAGGTGGCGAATATCCAAACAGCAGCCTTGATGCTTGCAAGCGATGTAGCGTATTTGGAAGCGACACTTTCGAAAAACAGTTTCTATCCTATCTTAACAGATAAGTGTCTGAGAACAAATGCTCATCTTGAAGTATGTGTTCACTAACGGTGACCATCGAAAGTTGCTTTAACAAAAGTAAGAAGAGGGCAAGCTATTGTTGTTACAGGGATGCCGAACTCGTACGGGAATCTGGGCTGACACGACACGAAGCGTTCATTCAAGCCAATGATGAATGGTGAACAAGTAATCTTCAAATTAATCGGAGAAAACGACAATGACGTTATGATAATCCAGAGGAAATTTAATTCGAGAGAGTTTAGTGAAACTTAAGTAAAATGAATAATTGTACACTTGATCACAAACGGGAAGGAAAGACGGAAAAGGGAGCACAACACCTCCTCCACCCAATCCAAACTACCCAAGCAGAACTGGACAACCATCTGGAAAGGGAAGGGGGAACACACCTAAACAGAAGTAGTACAATTCGCTGATATTTTTTATTCTCTATTTTTTTGATTGCACCTGAAAGTTGAGTTGACAACGAACGAAAGCTATTGGATTAGTGGTGACTTGAAGAAATGGATACGGCTGATTGAACGCTCATTAGCGCCACTATATTTGGCGGCTTCGTTGTGGTTATCGTAGGTCTATTTCGGCTTTTACATCGAGATATCTGGATCGCAGAGAGAGGCATTTGATTTAACATAAGGACAACCTCAAATTGATAAGTCGAGCCATGACAGGAATAGGAAGTGAGATCTGACCCATCCAATATGCCTTGCAAGAATTGAAACTAGGAAATCATGAACTTGAGATTTCGCCAGAATCAGTTCAATATGGAATTTTGGGTGTCAGCCTTTTCAATTCTCAAGAAGGGATTAAACCGCCGGAAATTGAAAGTACCGGCATATAGAATCCTTTTTATTCTTTTGTCCTCATGCATGATGTGAAATGGAAAAACTTGGTATGAACACAGCTCTGGTGATTGTTGACGTTCAGAAGGGGTGGGATTCTACATTCTGGGGCAAACGGAACAATCCTGAAGCGGAAGGAAACATTTCTCGCTTACTCGATTCCTGGAGATCTTCGAGGATGCCGGTTGTATTTTTTCAGCACATGTCTCGCAATCCAAAATCACCGCTTTTTCCGGGACAGGCAGGCAACGAAATAAAGGATAAAGTCAGACCCATAGGGGAGGAAAAGGTCTTTGCAAAAAATGTAAACAGCTGTTTTATAGGCACCGGTTTTGAGGACTGGCTGAGAGAAAGTGGCATAGATTCCCTCGTCATAGTTGGAATAACAACGCAGCACTGTGTCTCGACAACTGCAAGAATGGCCGGGAATCTCGGGTTCAGGACCTTTGTGATATCAGATGCTACAGCAGCCTTTGAGACGAAGGGGATTAATGGAGAGAAGTATGATGCTGAAACCGTGCATGCCCTTTCGCTGGCCACAATAATGGGAGAATTCGCCACTGTTATGAGTACAAATGATATTCTGAAAATGATCTAGGAGTTCAGAAGTCAACTCCTCTCCGTGCCGGTACTCCCTGCGCATAGGGATGCTTGATTTCGCGCATCTCGGTTATGAGGTCTGCTTTCTGCAGAATCTCTTCTGGAACATTCCTTCCGGTGAACACCAGCTCCACGTTTTGTGGCTTCTTTTCTATAAATGCCAATAACTGTTCTTTCTGGATAAGTTCATAGTAGAGGGCTACGTTTATCTCATCCATTATTATGATGTCCCATTCATCAGAAATCATCTCCCTTTCAGCCGCCTTCAGGCTATCCTGTGCCATGGAAACATAGTCTGACGGAGGTTTTCCACGCGGAAATAGCTTGATGTTTCTAATTCTTTCCCGGTCCGCTAATGGTATGTCCTCCTCCCAGGCGATGAAATAAGGTTTTCCAACGTAATCAACCCGCAGGTTTTCTGCAAATTTTTTTGAGGATTGGTTCTCTCCGTATGTCCCCATTTTCATGAACTGTATGATATACACCTTCAAACCCCAGCCTATGGCCCGGAATGCGAGTCCAAAAGCTGCTGTTGTCTTCCCCTTTCCGTTTCCCGTGTAGACTTCAATCAGACCCTTCTTGAGCTTGAGCATGAATGCTGATCACTAGCAAGCAATAATAAATTTGCTCGCCCTGTACCTGTTGCCTAAATATTTGCATTGTAGCTCCTGCGTTGAAGGATAATCTTTAATATTAATTGATAATCGGCTTGACCAAGGTGATTATTGATGCCATTGACCCCATTCTCTTCAAGGAAGGTGAATGATCTGACTCCATTTGACATAAGCGAAATATTAGAAAACGATCCAGAGTCTGCCGTGGTGATAGACGTAAGGGAGCCTTGGGAATATTATGGCGACACGGGACATGTGAAGAATTCAATTCACATTCCCATGGGGGAGATTCAGGACAGGATCGATTCAATAAAGGCTCACAGCGGCAAAAAGATAATTTTGATATGCAATAGTGGAGAGCGCAGCTACTATGCGGCGAGGTACCTCATGGATAACGGCCTGGATAACGTATATAACGCTAATGGCGGAATCATGAAGTGGCTTATGTCGGGACTTGATGTTGAATACGAGTAAACCCTGAGACACATTTGAATTTTAGTGACCCAGACCTGAACAATTCATTTTTTGGTTAAATTGTAGTGTTTGTTTTTATTATCCCTATCGTTACTGAACGGAAGCTGCAGGCATGGGGATAGTGTTTGTATGGTATCTGTGAAAAATGCTAATGAAATTAATGTTGGAGAAAAGGGAAAATTCCTCATTGAAGCACTTCCCGGATTATTCGATGCACTGAGTCCGGAAAATTCCATAGGGAAATACCGTGAGGAGATCTCAAGCCTTAGCAAGTCCCATAGCCGTATATTCGTTGTCGGGTTTGGAAAGGCGGCTTACAATATGTACGCCGGCATGAGGAAATTCCTGCAAAAAGTGCCTGTAATCGCTGACATAATAGTGCCCGATCAAATGGAGATAGAGAACACATTTGACGAACTCAGGATACTGAGAGGCACACACCCGGAGACCACCTCCAGAAGTGCAGAAGCAACAGAAGTCATGCTAACGGACTTGGGAGTCTTGAACAAGTCAGATATTGTTTTTGTACTGATCTCAGGAGGTGGGTCCGCCTTATTTGAGAAACCCGAGGCTGGTTTCAACATAGACGAAATTTCCCGTATAGGCAAATGCATGATGTTCAATGGGGCAGATATAAGGGAGATGAATGTGGTGCGGGGAGCCATGTCTTCGGTTAAGTCTGGAAAATTTGCCAAAATGCTTTATCCTGCAACCGTGAAGGCATACATCATTTCGGACGTTATTGGCGACGATATTTCCGTTATAGCCTCCGGGCCGCTAAATGCTCCATCCGCTGATAAGAAGTTTATCAACGACACTATTACAAAATATTCAGGATTATGCGGATACAGCACCGAAGACCTGATCAGTGCGTCGAATGCGATTACGGACATGAAATACTTCAACAGGGTATCAAATACAATCGTTCTCAGGAATCGCGATTTTGTGACGGAGTTGTCAAAACTCATAGAAGAGAGATGTGGTGATGTTGCCGTGCTTGGCAGCGACATCAGAGGTGATGTTACCGAAGTTTCGAGACACGTTTCTGGAACCTGCAGGTCAATATATGACCTCAAGGGGCATGGATTCTGGCTGGTGTTTGGAGGAGAAACGACAGTCCGGGTGACTGGCAGGGGTAAGGGGGGAAGAAATCAGGAGCTTGCGGTTCGCATTGCCCTTGAGATGAAACCTGAAGAACATTACACTGTTCTGGCAATCGGAACTGATGGTATTGACGGAAAGAGTCCCGCAATGGGAGGGATCATTGATGATAGCTCTATGTCCGTACTCAAAAAGATTGGGGTCGAGGCATATCTCGAAGATAATGATTCATACACACTGCTGTCAAAGGGCGGATCTGCCCTGATCACCGGATTTACAGGAACCAACGTGTCAGATATATGTGTTGTATGTTACGATCGTGACTAGTCCTGTCCCATCTTTTTATATTTAGTGTCAATACTATGGTATGAAGGTAATTCAGTGTGGAGACAGATTTGGCACACTTGATAACGTTAACTTTACGGTGAATATCCGCGGGAAAATATTCCACCTTGACCGGAATTCGGTTACAGACAGTGGAGACAATTTAATGATAAATCGGGAAATGTGGCAGGTAATGGATTTCAATCCGGCACTCTTCCCTTCAGTCTCCGACAGGAAAGCACAGATTATACAGCCCCACGATGCAGCATATATACTGGCAAAATCAGGGATACATGCTGGAAGCAATGTCGTGGAATCGGGCGTTGGAAGCGGTGCCTTGACCGCGCATCTTCTCTGGGCAATAGGGAACACTGGAAATCTTACGTCCATCGACTTTGACGCTGAAAGGCTGAAGGTGGCAGGTGATGGGCTCAGTAGGTTTTTTGACCTTGCAAACTGGCATCCGGTTAATGGCAGGATGGAGGATGATCATGGGATCAGAGGATACGATGCATGCATTCTCGATGTTCCAACCCCATGGGATTCTCTGTTAGTTGCAAGAAAATATTTGCGCAGTGGTGGAATTCTGGTGGCATATTGCCCAAACTTCAACCAGTCAGAGAGATTTGTAACTGATGCAGTGAATGCTGGATTCATGATCCTGGAGACCGTAGAGCTGGAATTAAGAAAGATTATAGTAAGACCAGGATCGACAAGACCGGACAGCAGTGGCCTTATCCATACCGGCTTCATTTCGGTCGGGATCAATAAAGGAAACTCAGTGACTGAGATTGTGCAGTGAATCTCGTAACGGACTGCATTAACCACTTGAATCACGATTCTTGATCCCATAGGGATATTATCATAATCAATTAGATATATGCTAAGACAGCTATAACAAAGGCGTGATAGTGTATGCATCTAAAGATAGCTTTGATCGGCCTTGTTAGTTGCGGATACACGGCACATGAAATACGTCGTAATTGCAAAGATCATTTATCTGCAGGTCTTCGAGGCATATACACAGGGATCTGCAGAGGCATTGAGAAACCCTAAAATAGGTTCTCTTGTGGATGGCAACCTGGCTTATCTCATAGCGATTGAGAGAGATCCCCTGGCAGTAGCGGATAACCAACTCCAGCACATCAATGTTGTAGGAACCCGGGCAGGAGGAAAGTCCGTATGGCAATTCCGAGTCATATATCTTACGACGGAAGATATCTCAAACACCCCTCTTTTTTTCGATTCCCGTTCCTGAAAACTGAAGGCTGAAATCCGGTGGCTTATTCAGATTGTATTTATGGTGTCACAATGCGTTTCTATGTGCGATAATAACCACGTAATAGGTATTTGTACTGAAAAATGAGAGAGCCGGAAAATAACAATATACAGCGGAAAGTTAGAGATTCCGCAGGTAATTGACTTACAATGAATAATAACTGATTGCTTTTCTATTAATCATACTGGTGTATTGAAGGAAATTCACCAGGTGATAAATCCCGGCTTCCGGATTTGAACCAGAGACCTGCGGATAACGGCGGTTTTCTTGCCAGTCTTTCCCTCTACAGTCCGCCGCTCTACCAACTGAGCTAAGCCGGGTAATATCAGGAGATTATCCAGAGCGTATAAATATTTCTTTAGCAGGCGGCATCCAAGAAGGTTTCAGATGCGGTCGAAATCCTTATCTTCATTTTTATTATATGGCTAAACCGAAAGGGCAAACATATAACAGTGCATATTGCCAAACTTATGCAATTCAGAGCCGTTCGATCAAGGTGAAAAAATGACCACGGGAGACAACATAACTGGAACTCTTGGAGAGTATTACAGACAGAAGATAGTTACCGCAATAGTTGGAGTAGAAGCTGACATTAATTCAGTAGACAGGATAATTAAGGAGATTGCAGGTTATACCAATGTGGACGATGAATACGTTGTAACCGGGGAGTACGATATCATACTCAAGGTGAGATTCCCGGACTATTCTGGGCTTCAGAAGTTCCTGGTGGACGATCTGGGAAAGATTGCTGGAATTAAGAGAACGAAGACGATGATGGCGCTTTCCGTGGTAAAGGAATCCGGAAAAAAAATAATGGAGTGATATAATTGGACAAAAATCTGTATGAAGAGGTAATATTCCTGCTGGACGACCTTTCGCAGGATACGTCAGTCCCGAAGAACGTCAGAAAGAGTGCAACGGATGCCAAGGATAAAATGGGCGTCCAGAAAAACAGTCTTGATCTCAGGTGCGCTACTGCTGTCTCAATCCTTGATGAAATATCGAACGACCCAAACGTTCCGTCTCACGGTAGAGCTGCTCTTTATACAATAATCAGCAAACTTGAGGCACTCGCAAAATCATGAAAGCGGAATGATATGCATAATGACTAATAAATTATTTTATGCAGTTAAATATATATACAATTATAATATTATGAGACGATAGTCGTGCCGCTCTCAGAAGAAAGTGAAAAACTTGCAAGATTTCTAATAATTTCAGACATTCCGCGCAGCGTAGCCTATACTCTTGTTTACATTAGGAACAAGGGTGAGATAACCAGTGTTGAGATAGAGAGAGAAACTAGTCTCAGGCAGCCAGAGGTCTCCATAGCAATGCAATGGTTACGCAGGAAAGGCTGGATCAATAAACGCAATATGAAAAAGGAAGGTAAAGGAAGGCCCATACATGGATATAAACTCTCGAAGAGCTTCAATGAGATACTGGATGAAATAATCCAGGAACTTTCAAACAAGATTGCTGAAATCAACAACAATATAGAGAGCCTTAAATCATTCCAGAAGTGATTAATTCATTATATTTCTTTCAAAATATATTCTGTTCCTTTTCCCTGGAAGATCCGCTTGGTCATGCCGTTAAAGAGGCCCACTTCCACTACGCCTGGAATCTTTTTTATCAGGTTCTCAAGAAGGACTGGATTTTCTATCTCGCCAAAGGAGCAATCAATCAGCGGGTTTTCATTATCACTGTCAAAGCCGCTCCTTACCTTGCATTTTCCTCCAAGACGCTCTATGTTTGATATGGTAAAGCCAATTCCGAAATCGAGAACCTCTATGGGAACACCGAAATTTCCCAATTTATCCTTAACCTTGGAACTGTCCACCATGACATTGAATTCACGGCTGTTGTAGGCCAGGATTTTCTCACGTGTAAGGGCTCCGCCACCTCCCTTGATAAGGCTACCTCCCGGTTCAACCTCGTCTGCTCCATCGAAATAGGCATCAAGTTTATCCGGGTACGAATCTATTACTTTGATCCCGAGGGACTCTGCCTTCCTGGCGGTATCTATCGAACTAGCCATGCATTTTACATTAATGCCTTGCTTTACAAGTTCCGCAAGGCCGAGTATGAAATAGTGGGTAGTGGTGCCGGTCCCAAGCCCTATTGTAGAGTTATCTTTCACGAACTTGAGTGCACCGGTTGCAGCAGAACGTTTTTCAATGTCTGTCGAGGGTACCATGAATCCTGATGGCTGTACCGGATAACTAATTATCGCCACGCAATACCAAAATCATATAGAACTAATATTTTATTGAGGATATATGGATCCAAAAAAGTGGGAAGATTCGTATACAAAAATTGAAAGACTGGTGCTTCCAGCTGATACTAACATATTTAATGCGCTTTACGGTGGAAGGCTTGTTGAGTGGATTGACAATGTCGCTTCCATAGTTGCAATCAAGCATGCCCGCAGGCGGGCAGTCACAGGTAGCATTGACAGCCTTTTTTTCCTTTCACCAATCCATATCGCTGACATAGTCAAAATGGAGGGTAGGGTAAATTACGTAACCAGAACCACAATGGAAATTGAGGTTGATGTCAATTCACAGGAAGGGCTTACTGGAACGGAGAGGTTCACCACAAAAGCTTATCTTACATATGTAGCGGTTGATCAGGACGGCAGACCTACTGCCGTTCCTTCGTTGTCCGTAGAAACTGATGATGAAAAAAGGAGGTTTGCTGAAGGAGAATCCAGAAGCAAGATTCGCCTTGATGCACTTGCCAAGATAAAGAAGGAAATGAGCCTGGCGAGGACAGATTCCTGATCCGCTCAAATTCCCGGCTCTATCACCGTTGTTGAGCGAACCATCTTGTGTTTTACGTAGAGATGGAGATATACTCAACAGTTCACTTCCATCTGCAAGAATCCGCCATGATTTTGCCAGATAAGGGAATGTAGGCATTAAGTTGTAATGGATCCAACACTGACCAATAGGGGAAAATCAATTGAGATCACCTCAACGGCTTCCGCAAACAATTTTTTGTCGATTCATACCTGTTAACGATAGGAGTACACACCGTCTTTCTTTTTTGTGAAGCGAGAAACCTACTCCGTAATAAATCGGACTCATTAATTAATGAAAGAATTGCATAAATAGCAATTTATACAACTCATTAATATAGTGAAATAATGGTATCATTATCACAAATAGGTATAGTTGCGATCTTAAGTTATGTTTCATCCACAACCCAGCTGTCAGGGGCCCTGAGTAGGTTACTTGAGGTTGTGGTGTCAATTTCTGCTGTGGTAGTTGCCTTGCTATGGATACCCATCGCACTGAGTTTCTTCAGTACTGATGAAAACAAGAGATTTGAGGCGAGAGGTCGGCTCAAGAATGCATTGATTGGTACATTGATATACGTACTGGCAATAAGCGGGGTAATCTACGCAGTTTTCAATTATGTGGCAATAGGGTAATAGCATCATGCTGTCTATCTTATCTGATATTCCAAAGCTGATTTCCATAATCGTTTACCTTGCGGACGAAGCATACGTTGGGCTTATCGGAGGGTTTTGGTATTTCCTTGTAAAGTACGGGTTACAACCGTCTTATGCATTCCCCCTGCTTGGACAAAACTCCTCTTTTATGGGGTTTTACTATTACCTTCTTGACAACCTATATTTTGAGGTTGCAGCCTTTGCGATGGTCGCTGTCTCCATATTTATCATGTTCTCTTCTTCAATTGGCGGGAACATGGGGCTGGGAGAGTTTGGCCTTCGCTTTTCTGCTTCAGTTGTTATATTCATTGGCAGTGTGGGAATAAGCCAGTTCATTGTTCAGGTCTCTTATTATGCATACAGCATTCTTTGGGGATACAACGGCATAAACTGGTTTAGCTTGCTTTCAGTTACAAACATCTCCTCAAACATTTCCATTCCTCTAGCACAGGTTGGATCTTCTAATGCGCTGATTGAGTTTTTCCTTCTTAGCTGGCTTTTCGTTGCCACCTTTGCCATGCTTGGCATGCTCATAGTGAGGCAGGCGATTATTGTTTTCCTTACTTTGATGCTGCCGGTATTCAGCATCTTCATTATAACGCGTGAATCTTCCAAAATTGCAATAAAATTATGGATACTCTTCGTGGAATCCGCAGTTCTTCCTTTATTTGTGGTTATTTTACTGGTTCTTGTTCACATTTTTTATGGTGATTTCATTCTGCAAATAGGATTCCTGACCCTTGCCTCCCTTATTCCAACCCTGATAATGTCAAACTCCATGATTTACAGGTTTGCTTCATTTCAATCTGCGTATGGTGAAATTTCTGCTGCATCAGTAATATCTGGAGCCGCATCCCAGGCTGGATATGCCGGATCCATGTTAGCTGGGAATACAAACCTCTCTAATCTTGGAAACATGCTTTCATATCCCGTATGGAACAAGGAGAAAGGAAACTCTGGCCCACTTAGAACGGGAACGCAGTCGCACAATGGCATCGACTGGAAATCAGTTGAGAATGAGAAATTAACTTACAGGAGGGTAAGGTGATCAGTTGGGAGAAAGACAAGGTGTAAGGATTCCCGCTAACGTCAGAAATTACACCCCAAGGATCGGAGGAATGGACGCAAGGAAGATTTCAGCGATAGCACTTCTCTTTATCATTTCGGCAATTATTTTCCATTTCAGCATGTTGATCTCCATTCTTGTTGCATCCGGTGGATCCATTTTTATTCTTTTTCCAACCGATAACGGATTCCTGCCATCAACCATAATGCATAGGTTTTTGTCACTGTTTCATGGGAAAGCGGGCATGCTGAGGTACGAGATAGCTTTGGACTGCGGCAGCGGAATCTGCATCTTCAGGGAGAAAAACAGGATATTCTCCGTTATCTGTGCAGGTGGCTTGCCTTATCAAATGATGAAATCAAGTGAGATAATTGCCGAAGCTTCAGCGATTTCCAAATCAATCGATCTATTGACAGCAGAACTAACAGTCATGGCTCTGCCTGTTAAAGCAGAAGTGTCCAGGTATGTAACGGGATCGCCCGATGATGATTCCATGGATTATGATGGACTGGTCTCATTTCTTGTAAGTGATTCGATCTTTTATAAACCATACTTTTTCCTCAGTTTCAGGCTCAAGCGGGGTATGTCTCCGCAGCTCGACACCATGAGGAAAGAAACAGAGGAATTCAAGGAAAACCTGCAGAGGGCAGGTCTGGTTGCGGACGTGATCAGTGAAGTTGAAGATGGCAAGGAGATTTTGAAACAATTGTCGCACGATAGTCTGAACGGGATTTAGTGAAGAGGATGGGGGATAAACAGAGGTTTTTAGTCGAGAAACGTTTTTTGATATCCGGACCTCAGGTAAAACTTTCGCAATATCGAGTTTTCCTGTCACTTGTCGACGGGGACTATGACTCTGCGGGTATGTATTGCTCACTTCTGGAATCAACAAATATGCGCATGAGGCAGAGAATATCGACTTCATCTATGCCCGAAAAGACTTCAGAGAGGACCATAAAGAGGCTGCACGCTTCACGGAAGTCTGAAATGAAATACGAGGAAAAGAAGGACAGGACCAGGGCACTTCGCCTTAAGAGGCATGTGGAAACTCTGGAATCGCTTCTCAGAAGCATTTCCGAAAATGGACGCGGGATGTATGGAACAGATGTTCAGCTTGTCCTTGAAAGCGACCATCCGATAGAATTATCCAGGGGCACAAGAAGAGTCATGGGGGCACTGGAATATCTCGGGCTAATCATGAAAATCAACCAGAGAATCACCCGGAAGGAAATTCTGTCCTTACTAGGTCCATTCAATGATGCGAACAAGCGCTACATGATGGATTCCCTGTCAGTAGCCAGCATACTTCCGATTCATTTTGAACCAGTCCCTGAGAGCGGAGGGTTGGTCATTGGTGTGGACGATTTGACAGAAAAGCCGGTATTCCTTGACATATTCGGTGGAAATTCATTCAACATGCTGTCTTTCGGTGAAACCGGTTCTGGCAAATCTTTCTTTACAAAACTCATGGTAAGAAGGGCGATTCTGACTTCGGCCGTAAATAATGTATACATAATCGATCCACTGGGTGAGTATGATGCTGCTATTTTTCCAGGAGGTGGCGCAGTTGTAAATGTCGGGAGTGGGGAATACATAGATCCATTGAGGGTTTCCAGTAATAATCCCGAAACGATCGATGCTTTTATCTCAATGCTCATTCATTTTGACAAGGGAATTGCAGATGATGTCAGGGTTCTAAGGCATTACCTGTCCGAATACCTTCACACTGATGGGCTGAAGACCATGCGTGGCTTTCTTCATCTACTGGCAAATGACAAGGTTATTCCAAGCTCAGTCAAGTTGATATCCGAACTCTTGTCGTCTGTTTTCATGCATGAAATTGTTATTCATGAGAGGCAGATGGTCATATTCAGGCCGGGTCAGCTCGTAAGCTCGAGCAATGAACCCGCGATGATTTCCATACTGCTATCAATTCTTTCCATGATAACTTCGACTCACAGCAAGAAGATTGTCCTGGTGGACGAGGCACATAATCTGATAGACAGTGCAGAGTGTTCGAAGCTCCTTGACACGCTCAGCCGCCATTCGCGCCATTACAGCACGTCAATTATCAGCATGACTCAGAATCCGGAGGATTTTTTCATGAATCCCAGATCCCATTCTCTTCTGCTAAACAGTACAAGGATTTTTGGCTTTCGTACCAGATCGTCCAATTCGGAAGGTTTTTCAATTCCCGGATTTGACGGGTTTCTCGGTGTTAATTTCGCTCCCTTACTTGGAGGAAGATCAGATCCTTACTCAGAGTGTTTCCTGTCGTATGAAAATCATCTGCGGAAAGTCAGGATATTATGCACAGAAAGAGAAAAGTCAATAATCGATGCCAGGAATGCCTAGTTCGGCGTGCTTCCGTGATATTTTTCCTGGACATACATAAGCGTTAGTATTCCAAATACAAAGACTGGAGCAACAAACGAGTAAAGTCCAATATCTGTCCAGGTATTATATATTATTGACCACCCGATATAGAAGCCTGCAGCTATGATTATCAGTGCCAGGCCTATGAATCTGAGTATGTTCGGAACTGTAACATATCCTGGAACGCTCCTCAGGGTTTTCGAGATTTTATTGTTATCAGGCAAAACAGTTACCAGACGCTGAAACACAATTCGCTAAATATATGTTTCTATGCACGGAGGTAGCTCGATGCCATTAATCTACGATTACCAATATATTTAACTATTGTCTAGAGATCACGTCATCTATGCACGATCCTGCCGCAAATTATTTCAACTGCACTGAAAGGGAGCGGGCTATTTTTGAGGCGGGCATCAAATTGGGAACAGTGTATCATCAATACGTCGGGGTACCGATCAACCTGAGCAACCTGAACTCGCTGGAGAATGCAATAAGGGAGAGTGTCATGGTTCAACCGTTTGTACAAAGTGCGGAGGTCAGCATTGACCCCGAGATGGTAAAAAAGCGACAGGGAATCTACAAATACATTACACTGTCTGGTGAGATGCTTAAGGTTAAGCTCAGCATTAAATATGGAAGAGAAGAGGTAGTGGCGAGACTTGAATACATACCCGAGATGGATTACCCGCTCATGCATTTGGATGGTTGAAGAATAAAATGGCAGTCAAAGTAGGTATAACTGGTCCTGTAGGTTCCATAAAAGCGGAAGCACTCAGGAAAATTATCGATATGTTGCAGAAGGATGGGCTTGAGGTTCAGGGTCTGCTGGTAACAGAGATTGTCAATAATTCCAAGCTGACTGGATATTCGATATTCGATATTTTCACCAAGAAGAAAGCCGTGTTTGCAGACACCGTGATCACCTCGCGTGTAAAGATTGACAAACTCGGGGTTGACACCAGGATACTCGAAGAAATTCTTATTCCCAGCTTGCTGAAGGCAAGAGAAAACGCTGACATAATAGTGATTGATGAAATTGGAAAGCTCGAGAATGCGACAAAGAACGTTCAGAAGGAGATCGAGGAAACACTCAAGTCACCAAAACCTCTCATAGTTACGCTCCACAAGAAATCCAGGAATCCTGTGCTGCAGGAAATAAGGAGCCTTGAGGGAATTAGGGTCTTTGATATCACGCCGATCAACAGGAACATTCTCCCATTTAAAGTCATGCGGGTACTGAAGGGAGAAGAAGGGCCATAATTGCTAATTCGGGAAGAATCTGCAAGACTGGAAGTCCCGGACGATTACGTTATCCACGGACCCGGAAAGAAGATGCCGGGCTTTTACAACTTATCCCAGAAGCTGAACAGAGATTTCTCCATCCTCTTTGTAAAGTCTGTCGGGCCCAAAATGGCGCTTGATGCCTTCGGTGGAACCGGAGTGAGGGGAATCAGGTTGGCTATGGAGACAGGCGCGAATGTCGTAATTTCGGAACAGAGTCCAAAGGCTTATGAGTATGTTTTACGCAATATTGCTATAAACAATCTGGAAATCAAGTCATATAATACAGGGTTTTATCAGGCTTGTGATGAAGGCGTTTTCGACTACATAGACATTGATCCATACGGTTCGGTTGTTCCCTATGTCGACAGAGCTGTTACGTCAGTAAAGCCGGGAGGATATCTTGGTTTTACTGCAACCGATCTCAGCTCTCTCACAGGATCAGTTCCAGCAAAGACCAGACGTCGGTACGGCGCAAATATTACAAACGACACCTTCAGGCATGAAATGGGGATAAGGCTCCTGATCTCGTACATAGTACACCGAGCGGCTGTCTTTGACCGTGCCGCGACCCCAATGTTCTCGTTCTGGAATTCTCATTTTTACAGGCTTTTCTTCAGGGTTGAAAAGGGGGTGAAAAAGGCGGATAGGCTTATTGATCAGATCGGGTACATAAACAAGAGGCTTATTCTCTGGGGAATTTACCCGGACCTTGAAGATGGGCCCGTCTGGACTGGCAGAATAAACGATCAGGAAACTACGGAAAGAATTGCGGAGCACTCTGCATCAATTGCCAGCAAGGAACTGGGCAGGTATCTGAGCCTGATGCCATTTGAGGATGTCTCTCTCCTGTTCAAGGATCTCACTGGAATTTCACAGTATATTCACATCGAAATGCCCAGAATAAATGCAGTCATATCCAGGCTGCGGGATGCCGGCTGGACTGCTGGAAGGACGGAGTTCTCCAACACCGGGATCAAGAGCAACTGCAGTATCGAAGATGTGATATCCGTACTGAGGTAGGGGCTTGGTAAGGAGTGCAGACCGATCAAAATAATTTATAATCGGTAGCCTTACCCAAGCAATAGATGAACCCCTGGATTCGCATACTGAGACCAGTGAATGGTCTGATGGGACTACTTGCTACCTGGATATCCGCACTCATAGGCGTAGGATACGCGTTGCCCGAGCACATTCTTCCCATATCAATCGCTTCCATTTCGGTGTTCCTTGTTACATCGGCTGGCAACATCCTGAATGATATTCTGGATAGCGAGACAGACATGATTAACCACCCAAATCGCCCCATACCATCTGGGCAGATTCCCCTGAGGTCGGCCAGGATATACGCCTATCTCATGTTTATCCTGCCCGTTGCACTAGTCATGCCTTATACTCTGGTGGGCGTATATTCGCCTTTCATTCTTGTCATAGTGATAGCGGCCGAACTTCTTCTGATATCCTATGAAACCAGAACAAAGAATCTGGGACTGTCCGGCAATGCAACAGTCAGCGCGCTTGTCGGGTTGATATTCATTTATGGCGGCATGGCAGTGGGTGCGGTGTCACCCATGATTATACCTTTTCATACTTGCGACCCTGTCAAATTTCTCGCGTGAGATTATCAAGGATATAGAGGACATCAAGGGGGACATCGGGAGAACAACGTTTCCGAAGGTCCATGGGGCTTCTACTGCCTCAAGAGTTGCCTCAGGAAGCATGATACTCGCCATAGTCATCTCGCCATTGCCATTCCTGATTGGAATATTTTCATATCCTTATCTTGCGGCTGTCTCTATTGCAGACATTATATTCGTTATGTCCATACACAACATTGTGAAAGATCCGGAAAGGAACGAGAAATTGAGCAAAATTGCCATGATACTTGCCCTTGCAGCTTTTGTCATAGGTGGAATCACGGCAAATATAGTGGTTCCAACGGCCATAATATAACGGAACGGTGAAGAAATGAACGTATTGGAAGAAATAATGATAAGATCCGGGAAGGAAAAGATTCACATGACACTGATCGATCCCGCATCTCAAAGCCCTGAAAAATCCTCGTCAATAGCGGCAGATGCAGAAAAGGCTGGAACAGATTATTTCATGATAGGTGGGTCTACAGGCATTACTCAGAGCGTAATGGATGAATGCATCATCGAGATAAAGAAGCGTACAGATATCAAGGTCATAATCTTCCCGGGATCTTCAAGCATGATTTCGAAGTATGCTGACGCAATTTATTTCATGTCTCTGCTAAATTCGACGGATCCCGAATTCATCGTCAGGCACCAGATGAAGGCTTCTCAGTTTCTCAGGAAATTTAATTTAGAGATTATTCCCATGGGATATCTTGTCTTCGAGCCCGGAATGACCGTTGGAAAGGTGGGAAAAGTCGATCTCATCAGGAGAGAAGATAGTGACCAGGCGCTTTCTTACGCACTTGCAGCCCAGTTTTTCGGTATGAAGCTCATCTACTTTGAAGCGGGAAGCGGTGCATCAAGCCATGTGTCTCCAACCCTAATATCTGCCGTAAAGCCCAATATCGACATACCGCTACTGGTGGGAGGAGGCATAAGGAACGCTGAATGCGCAAGGGAGATTTCATCATCAGGAGCAGATATAATAGTAACAGGAACTATTGCAGAGAAATCCAGTAATGTCTATAGTACCCTTAAGCCCATTATTGAGGCGATTAAGTCATGACCTGAACAGACATGTTTAATGCATCCTTTGCATTTTCCATCCATGCCTAAGATACTTGTCAGGATAGAATATCTTGATGGAGTGGAAGATCCTGAATCAGAAACCGTTCTAAAAAATCTCAGGAGCATAGGGTTTGACAACGTGGCTTCCGTAAAGATCTCGAGGTCTTTTGAATTCTCTTTGACCGGAAATGAGAAGGAAGCAATGAAATCTGTAAGGGAAATTTCAGACAAGTTGCTATATAATCCAGTCATACAGAAATTCACCATACAGAAGATAAGTGATTAACATGCCCGGAAGGTCCAGGAAAACGGTTCAGACTGAAGAGGTGGACCTCATCGGTGCGCCTGTCAAAGGTCTTGAGAAGCTAAGTGAAGAACTGTCTCTGTCTCTGAACAGGGATGAGATGATAATGCTGGCACATTACTTCAGGGATCTGGGAAGGAACCCAACCATGCTCGAGATTCAAGCCATGGCGCAAGCGTGGAGTGAACACTGCTGCTATAAGTCATCCAAGCTCTACCTCAAGAAATATCTTTCAGGCTTGAAGACAGATTATACTATATTGGCTATGGAAGACGATGCTGGGGTTGTGGAATTCGATAGCGACCATGCCTACGTAGTCAAAATGGAGAGCCACAATCATCCCAGTGCCATAGAGCCGTATGGCGGGGCAGCTACAGGGATCGGGGGAATCATACGAGATGTTCTTTGCATGGGTGCCCAGCCTGTCGCACTCCTGGATTCGATTTACTTAGGGGACATCAAGGAAAACGCAGCAAACGATCACGCGCTAACGCAGCGATTCACCTTCAACGGTATAGTCAGCGGAATCAGGGATTATGGAAACCGTGTAGGAATACCCAATGTTGCAGGATCAGTGGATTTCCACCAGTCATATGACAACAATCCACTGGTGAACGCCGGATGCATAGGAATCGCCCGGAAAGATAACATAATCAGAAGTAAGATAGAGAAAGTAGGAGATCTACTGATCCTTGCCGGGGGAAGAACCGGTAGGGATGGCATTCACGGCGTCAATTTTGCGTCTGTGAGGATAAGCGAAAAGGAGTCCAACAAACGGGCTGTGCAGCTTGGAAATCCCATAATAAAGGAACCGCTCATTCACTCCATACTGGAGGCTGTCGAACAGGGGCTTATTGACGGGATGAAAGACCTTGGCGGCGGCGGGATGTCAAGCTCGGTTGGGGAGATGTGCTATGCCGGAGGCACATCCGCAGAAATACACCTTGAGAAGGTTCTGCTCAAGGAATCTGACATGGCTTCCTGGGAAATCTGGATCAGCGAAAGCCAGGAAAGGATGCTCCTGGCAGTATCGAAAGAAAATCTTGACAGGATCGCAGAGATTTTCAAAAAGTGGGACATTGAGTTTTCGGTAATAGGCACAGTGAAGAACGGAAACAACCTTGTTATTTATAACGGGGAAAGAAAGGAGATGGATCTGAGCCTTCCCTTCCTGACTTCTGGTCCTATGTATTGCAGGCCTTACAGAACAAAAGTTGCGGACAGGAAGGAGACAGCCTTGCCAAGGGAACCGCAGAATTTTAACGAACTGATGTTGAAGTTCGCATCGGATCCAAACGTTTGTTCCCGGTTCAGGGTCATAAGACAATATGATTTCACAGTCAGGGGTAATACAATATCAAAACCGCTTACAGGGTTTCCAAACCATGAGACTCATTCTGACTGCGCCATAATAAAGCCGCTGGAAGAAAGCATGAGAGGGCTTGCCCTGTCCATCGGAACCGCACCAAGGATGGTTTCGCTGAACCCTTATACCGGCACACTTGCTGCCCTCTCGGAGGGCTTCAGGAATATAATGGTTTCCGGCTCGATCCCGCATTCGATCGTAGATTCCCTCAACTTTGGGGATCCGGAGAAACCGAATTCCATGGGAGAGTTTGTAGAATCAGTACGTGCCATTGGGGAATTTTGCAGGAAGTTCAAGCTGCCTGTTGTCGCAGGGAACGTCAGTTTATACAATGGATCAAACAGCTCCAGCATCATCCCAACTCCCACAATCCTCTTCACGGGGATTTGTGAGAACGTTACAGCCGCACTGAGTTCAGAATTCAAGGGATCCGGAAACATTGTGGTGCTCATCGGTAACAGCCCTCCGGACCTATCTGGAAGCCTCTACAGCATTTATAGTGGTATCACTTCATACGATGCGCCCGGTGTCGATATTGACGAGCTATCCAGGATTTATTCCGGATTCATCGCAGCCTTCCGCCGTGGATTGGTGGTATCGGCGCATGATGTTTCAGGAGGAGGCATTGCGATGACCGCATTCGAGATGTCCTTCGGGAGAGGGATAGGTTTTTCCATAGACCTCAGTGACGTGTCACGTGGCAGGATAACGCAGAAATTATTCGCAGAAGCTGGAAACAGGATAATTGCCGAGGTTAGGGAAAAAGACTATGAGGAGTTTTCAAAGTGCTTCACGGATGTCAACCTGGTGAAGTTGGGCAGAACCGGTGGAGACAGAGCTATTATAGACGATGTGAGCCTGAACTACGTGAATCTCGGAGTGGAGGAACTCAGAGAAGCATGGGATCATGGACTGGACAATTATATATAACAACAGACTGGGGATCTAGCATGAACGAACTTGTCAGGAAAAATGAGAAGATATTGGAGAAAAATGTCACCGTTGAGCTTTATTACAAGCTTAATTTCGATGGTGACAGGACTTGCGGGTACACTAAGATTTTTCTGGACAGGCAGGAAAATTATGATAGCGAGGAGCCATACGAAATATACATGGAACTTTATGAGTGTGGGCTTTCAGAACAAGAGGCCACAGATAGGTTCAATAAGGTTGTAGGGGAAGTTAAATCAGGAAAAATAGACGTAGGATCCTGAGTTCACGATCGAACTCCCAGTTCTACCCTGACACGGACTCTTGAATTGTCGCTTAGCTTGAGCTTATCCCTGAGATAATCACTGGATATGAGTTCAAGAACATCGCTATATACGGTCCTTTCAGGCATGATTGCAGCGCATGGTATTCCCATTATGTCTGCATTGAATGCTTTGACCGCCCCGAATGTCCTGTCCTCTGTCTGAAAGCCATCTATATGTATGCCAGAGCTATTTCTCAACCTGCGCAGTTCATTTTGAAACTCCTGGCTGACTCTTATGTTCAGGGTGCCAAGGAATGGGATAAAGCCAAGTTTCTCCTGGAACTGGATGATATAGGATTTTCTCGAAATGTAATACCTACCCTCGCCAAGCCCGCTACTCACTTCTCCTTCAATATCTATTGTATCTGACATATTGAGTATCCTTGTTAGCGAATCGAGTTCCGTAAAAAGCAAATCCAGTCCTTTTTCCGTAACTGATACGCTTTGCTTGCGGTTCTCCAGAGTCCTGTCTATGTATTTCTCTGAATTGAGCCTTATCATTAACCTGGATGCTGATTGCTGGCTTATTCCAATTTTTTCAGCCAGGTCTCCGGAAGAGATATTGCGCCTGACGTCATTCCCAATGAGTTCCTTTATGTATTTCAGCCCGAAGTAAAGCTGGTGGTCACGCTGTTTAGTTTCTCTCATAGATTTTTCCTCACTTTTGGGTTGCTTTGAGCGAGATATACGATGCCAAGATCATACGGCCCCAATTATGCTTTTTCTTTTCAGGCTGTATACCTTCAGAAGCTTCTCCTTGGCTGTCACGATCATTTCCCTGTCATTTGTCAGAAGGGCGCATTTCATGCTCTGAGCAAGATCAATTATTGCGGTATCGCAAGCTCCGGTAACTGCAGCCTTCTCAAACCTGTCGGCTATGGCAACTGCGGCCCTAGCCTCGTTTATGCGAGTGGAAAGGCCATGAAGTTCATTAATCACACAATCAGGTACAATAATCCTGCTAAAGCCAATCGAAGAAAGCTGCTTCCCTATGTCGGTTTTGTATCTGACAGAATATATCAGGGCGTTGGAGTCAACAACTATTGTGTCCGTGGTCATCTCAGGATTTTGACACTATCTCCGCAATGGCTGTGCCGTTTCTTATTTTCTTTATTACAACGCGAAGGTTCTCCCCCTTCTTCCCACCTGCAACAATTATAGAGTATCCCTTGTAACTCGTTCTGCCTTCGCCCGACTTTCCCACTTCGTTAATTGTTATATTGTACTGCTTCCCCTCTTCAAGGTCAGCCTCATTGGACTTCGAGTCTCTCGTGAGTTTAATCGGATGTTGCGCGCCGCATGCTTTGCAGGTTAGGAGATCTATTCTTCCGATCCTCTGGATCACAGTGTCCGGTGACCCGCACTCGTAACACTTGACGTAGGAATCCATGTACTGGCTGAATTTCTTTGATATCTGCGAGGCAGATAATTTACGGTTTATTATGAGTCTTCTTCCGTTTATTGTTACCCCGATTCCAAATTCCTTCATCAGGTATTTAGCTATAACCTGAGGCTCCCTGTTTATAAGATCCGTGATATCGAGAAAATTTCTTATTATTGTCGACTTCCCCTCAAAAATGACGTCCGGTTCCGGGATTTTAAGCCTACTATCACTGGTGTTTGATTTTGCAAACATGCCCGAAGCTTTTTTGAGTAAATCTTCATAATTATCTGACATAAATGATTCCATATGGTAACTGTTTATATAACCTATGCCAAATGACCAATTTAACGCTCCCTAAACAAAAGAACAGGTTCTTCAGATAAGGTGTTTATTGAGATAAGACGGACCTTTGGTGGTTATTTTATTACAGAAGGCTAATTATTTGGAGTTTTGCCATTTATTGGATATCTGTCAGCATAATTAAAATCAAAAATAAGAACGTCCAGTATAACGTATGTTACATTTAAGACAAATTATATAAATGTACCAGTATATCCTATCATGACATTTTAGAAAGCCTGAGCAGATATAAAAAATCATAGAAATCACGTTAAACTCGTGTCGCTGAGTGTATATATTGTGTCTTACCAATTTCCTGCTAAATTTTCCAAAATGTACATACAAAGCAAATATTTATATATGGTAAAATATATGAACTGTAAGAGGCAAACCAGGTTGGAAAACAAAGACACTAAACTGACAATCAGAATCACGGAGAGCGAGGTCGAGGAAATCGACAGCTTTCTAAAAGGCAATCCAAGATTCTCAAGCCGTTCCGAATTTATCAGGTTTGCAGCACTAGATTATGTTGCCCAGAATAGGATAAAGATACTGGGGCCCAACGAAGTTTCCCTCAAACTCGATAAAATCATGGAACAGACACTGGCTTTTGCGATAAGGGAAGGCTTCTTCAACGACAGGAACGACGCCATAATGGAAATATTGAACGAGGCGCGGTCAAGTGGCTTAATATCGAAGATCATCGACGCCAAGAACGGTGAACTAAAGGCTGTAATGGACAGGTCCCGAGAAATTCAGCCAGAGAGCAACACATCCGGGCTTAAAAACAGAAGTAACCAGGACCAGAAATAGGATAATTGGAAGGTGTGACCGAATGTTTAGGAAGAATATGGAAACGGAAGGCAATTACATAAAGGAAAGAATCTGCAAAATAGCGAAAGAGTATGGATCTGACAGGTATGACAGTGCATTGATAGCCATAGGCAATGCTGGTGAGAGGGTCTTAAAGAAAGTCATACCAATCGAAGAGGCCAGGGTATTCTATCACGCAGTGAACCACAGCAGGAGCAGTGTTAACACTGCATCAGCGTCTGGCAATGACGTCGCGTACATGGAAATTTACTCCCACAGGCCAATGGAGATAAAAATTGTAAACATCGGAGACGAAGCCTTTGGTGACTTTAATTTCCAGACTGAAAGATATTCCGGAACACAATTTGAAACAACCTCCGCTGATTTTTCCGATTCACAGGCCGATAGGGAAAAGACGGCATTACGGATATACACAGGCTTACTTAGATCAGATTCCTACATACTACTAAGCGCATTCGGTGGAAAATATTCGCAGGAGATGCACACCCAGCTTGCCCGAGTTATGATCAAGAGAGGGACAGCTTTCTTAAACGTGGTGATAAAACCATCGAGATTGTATCCTCGTGAAAGGGCTGCTGCAGAGATCGGAATAAAAAAACTGAAAGATCTTGGAGCCAGGGTAAAAGAAATAGATAATGATGAATACGAGTTCAATGTCACCGGGAATTTTACGAGATACAGTTCAGAAAGCCAGTGGCCCTCCATCAATACCAAGATAGCAAGGGAAGTAGAAATATACTTGATGCGGCTTTCAGCGGCTTCTGCGGACGCCAAGAAAATAGTTGCCAGTTGAATATTACTTCCTAAAAATGAATAAAAATTTTGGATTTGAGAAGGAAATCACAGCTGTGATAAAACTTCCTTTTCAGTCATGTTTCGTTCGCAATAAAAGCATCTGAGAATCAGCGGTTTGTCAGATACGACAGAGAACTCACTGTTTACGGGCTCTTTCACATTTGTGATACATCCCTGATTAGGGCATTTCAATATCCCAACGATGGTTTTTGTAAGCTTTACTGTGAACTTCTCCTTTATCTGGTAATTGCTCACGATGCTTATGGTAGCATCTGGTGCGACCAGTGAAATCCTGTCCAGATCATCTCTGTTCAGATATTTGTTTTCAACCTTAATCACGTCTTTCCGTCCAAGTTTTTCACTCTGTACACGCATTGCTATTGTTGTCGAGACATCGGGGTTATTTTCAATCTTGAGTATTGACACTACTCTCAGAGCCTTCCCAGCCGGCACATGATCGATCACTGTTCCGTCCTTAATCTTAGAAACCTTCAGTGTTGTTTCCATATTCACGCCCCCAAAATCATTGAGAGAAGAGCCATTCTTACAGGTATGCCGTAAAATGCCTGCTTGAAATATGCAGCGTTCGGCAGGTAATCAACTTCCGGCTTTATTTCGTCAACTCTAGGCAGAGGATGCATTATTATAGCATTCTTCTTCATTTTTCCGACGGCTTGCGCATCAATTGAATAAAGGCCAATAACGCTGTTGTACTCGTTCTGATCAGTGAACCTTTCTTTCTGGATCCTTGTTACGTAAAACACATCGAACTCATCCATTTTCTCGTCGAGATTTTCTCTAGAGGTCACCTTGATGTTCTTCCCCAATCTTTCCCTGATATGTTCCGGCATCTTGAGAATCTGTGGGGATATAAGGGTCACTTCAACATTGAAGTTGGAGAGAGCCAGAAGGAGCGAATGAACAGTTCTCCCATAACGCAAATCACCTACCATTGCTATTCTTAACCCGTCGATTTTCCCGAAATATTTTCTCATGGTGTAAAGATCAAGCAGTGTTTGTGTGGGGTGCTGTCCTGAACCGTCTCCGGCATTTATCACCGGTTTTGTTGAAAATTTGGAGGCTAGTCTGGCGGCACCTTCAAGAGGGTGCCTGATTACTATAACGTCGGAATAAGACTCTGCCATTCTAATGGTGTCCGCAAGAGTTTCACCTTTGGCAACAGATGAGGATTTGACATCTGAGACACTGATCACAGATCCACCAAGCCTGTGCATAGAGGATTCAAATGAAAGCCTAGTCCTGGTGCTTGGTTCATAGAACAGTGTGGCCATAATCTTTCCATCCAGCATTTCAAGTTTTTTGCCAGCTTCAAGCGCATTGAGCATCCTGTCTGATACAGAAAAAATCTCGGATATATCGGATTCGGACACATCGTCAATTGAGACTATGCTTTTATTCTTCAACATCAGGATGGAGAATCCAGAGAGCAATTAAAAAAGTTTAGGTTAAAAAAAATCTGGTGATAAAAATTTATGGAGGGTGGGCAAGGTGACCATTGAGTGCCATGTATCCGATAACCAGAGCAAATATTGTGCCTATTCCAAGTATTATCCATTCCACATAGTACAGCGTCTTTCCTGTTCCTGTGCTGGGCTTCAGGTAAAGAACTGGTGCCAATATCGCCCCGATGCCATCGAAGAGGTAAAGTCCCATGGAGGTCACCAAGTTCTGGCCAGATTCAAGTTTAAGCTGCACGATGCTGTACGCTCCAACAAGGACGTAAATTCCCAACAACAATACTAACAGGGGCATGATCCCCGGGTGCATATCCTTGTAGATCATGAATGCTGCCATTATCAATATCAATCCGAAAAGCAGAAGCGGGTCGCCAAAAAGCATATTGTAGGCATATCCAAAACCAGTCATTGGCCACGCGAAAGACATGTAAAAACCGCTGACCAAATCAAACACACCGACGCCAAACGCAGGCACAATCAGGCTCTTTATCTGCTCCTTGTCCCCTCTTGCGGCGAAGAAGAAGTAGAACGCTCCCAGAAGTGTGCCCATAGCCAGACCAATCAGCATTACTGCCAGAGGATCAACAAATGTCATTTTAACACCTCAAAATATATATTACTAGTTTATAATTAAACGGTGCACTTTATATGTGAGCGATGATTTTTTTAGGCGCCTTGCAATATTCAGTGTTTTTCGGCTAGCAGTCTAACTGCATTTATTTCTCTCGGCACAATTATGCGAATCAGAACCAAATGGAGCGAATACCTGTTGCGCACGGAATATGGATAATAATTTAATTAACAATATTATAGGCATATATGGAAGGAAGAAGTTCTGTCATCCCCGGGTTGCATAAATTGCCAATTGCGGATAGGCTGCGGTTGGTAGCAAAATTCGCTGACCTTACAGAATCAGAAATATCTGGCCTGCATGGCTTTGGATCAATGCCGGAAAATGTAGCGGACGGCATGATAGAAAACGTGATCTCTGTTATGGAAATTCCACTTGGAGTCGCTACCAATTTTCTAATCAATGGGAAGGAGTATCTTATCCCCATGGCAATAGAGGAGGCTTCAGTGATCGCTGCCTGCTCCAATGCTGCGAAGATCAGCAGATCTACCGGGGGGTTTACTGCCTATGCGTCAGAATCCATAATGATCGGGCAAATACAAATACTCGGACTGGACTCACTGGATGACGCCAGGATCAGAGTTTTGCAGGCGGAAAGTAAGATAGTGGACATGGCCAACACCAAGAGCAGGACCCTTAAGGAAAAGGGGGCCGGAGCCATGACCATTGAGGTTTACCCATTTACCCTACCCGAGAAGATGCTTGTCGTCCACCTGATTGTTGACGTTTCCGATGCGATGGGCGCAAACATTGTGAACAGCATGTGCGAACATGTAGCACCATACCTGGAAGAAATAACGGGCGGTAGGGTTAACTTAAGGATACTCACCAACCTTACAGATAGAAGAATGGCCTATGCTTCGGCGGTTTTCAGGAAAGACCTGATTGGAGGCGAGGAGATTGTTGAGAATATCATCAGTTCATACAATCTAGCAGTGGTTGATCCATATCGTGCCGCAACCCACAATAAAGGCATAATGAATGGGATAGATGCAGTGCTTGTAGCAACCTTGAATGACTGGAGAGCAATTGAAGCTGGTGCGCATGCATTTGCCTCTTTCGGAGGGTACAAACCATTAACGAGATACGGCAAGCTTCCGAATGGGAATCTTGGCGTGAGTATTGCGATTCCCATGGCAGTAGGTACGGTTGGAGGATCAACCAATACGGTACCCAAGGCAAGAATAACCAGGAAAATCCTGAATGTAGGGGATGCCAGGGAATTTGCCTCAGTTCTGGCGTCTGTGGGGCTGGCCCAGAACTTTGCAGCCGTGCGTGCATTGAGTGCCGAAGGGATACAGTCTGGCCATATGAAACTGCACGCAAGGAATATTGCAATTTCGTCGGGCGCAACCGCCAGTGAGATGGAAAAGGTGGTTGATGAAATGCTGAAATCAAGGGACATATCTCCGTCAAGCGCCAGATCCATTCTGGATCATTTGCGTAAAAATTCATAAATAGGGCTTAACAATGCGATGGTGAACGAAATGGACGAAATCTCTACATTGCTTAAAGGCGCAGACGGGTTCCTTAATAAAGAGAAATATATCGATGCAATACGGGAATATCTTAAGGCAACGGATCTGGTCAAGGATAGCGACAAGGAACTCTTGGCAGAGATTTACTATAAGATTTCACAGGCATATTCGGCAATAGAGCCAAAAAACATAGAGAATTCAATGAAATACGCCCAGATGTCTCTCGATATTCACACTGAGAACCAGGATAAAGATCTTCAGGTAGTTGACAGATTGAACATCTTTTACATCCTGCATGATGCAGGAAAGACCAAGGAGTCTGAGGTTGAACTCGATAGGGCCCTCGCCACTGCAAAGGAGACTGGCGAAAACAGTCTGATAAACATGGTTCTTCTTGCCAGAGCAGAGTTTTTGAGTGGCCGCAAGAGTGCTGAGGAGGAACTGTTGAGGATATATCGTGATGTGCTCGAAACCTCAGGGAAAGATGGTGACTGGGAAAGCTATTTCGAGGCCAGGAGAGGGCTGATAGAAAACATAAGGACTCATGGAGGCCTGGATGACGCCCTCATGAGTGCACTTAAGGCCCTTGATGAGATAGACGAGATTTCCAGCAACATCAAGAACAAGAAGGAGAGAAAGGAATTCCGCACATCGCTTTCATACATGTATGACATGGCTTCCGATATCGCCATGGAAATGGAGAATGTGGATAAAGCGATTCAAATAGCCCAGCGGCTGTCTGAGAAGGAATGATCAGGCTTTATTCTTCATGTAAACTTCCTCGATCTCTCCAAGGAACGGCTTCAAATCAATTCCTTCATCTGACATAACTGCCATCAGTGCAAGGTCAAAATTGATGAGCTTTAGATTTGCGGTTACCTCCCTGCTCCTCGCAATCGCCTCCTTTTTTGTCATTTTTCCGGATGCGGATATTGCATCCAGCAACCTGTCCACCAGTGGTCTGTCCTTGGATGAGCTGAAAAGTTCTTCCACATTTACCGAAAAGTCAAGGGGAACAATGATGCCGGTTGTGCTGAAAGTCGGAGTGTAATATCCGTCTTTTTCTGAGAGAAACCCTTCTTTTATCGATTCAGAGAGAAATTTTTCCACAGATTCGGGGTCAAGAAGGGTTCTCTTGAAAGACAGGAAAGTGACAAAATCCTGTCTGGTACAGCGATCTGACCCCTTACGGTTAGAAAATGTAATTGCAATGAGCTTTCTCGATGTATCCTTGTCCATGCCAGGAGTATGGACTAATATCCTAAATGCTTTTCATATCCATGAAGGTTTAATAGCGAGCGGGTTGATCCTTTCGATCATGCTTGGCATTTTGCTTGAAAGGATGATCGGGTCCACCATTAACGGAAGAATAGATAATCCTGAAGGGCAGAGTATCCTGGTTGCTCTCTGGAGCTATGCGAACGTTGAAAGTATTGAGGCTGTTGTTCCTCTTAATTTCCTTGCAGAAATCGGGGCTGGCAACAAGCTCTCAGTAGTAGGAGTTCATATTGCTGAATATGAATTCCAGAAGTCCAGGGAGAACGTTATCAAGGAAATTGAATCGCTCAGGATAACTTTTCCGGTGTATCAGGATAACACCAATGAAATATGGGGCTTGCTCAATGCGACCGGTTTGCCGGCTTACTTTCTCTTTGATTCTTCCGGAGCACTGGTCGCAGATATGAGTTCCAATAACGACCTTTTTGAATATGCCACGGATTTCGCTACCGACGCAGATGTTTATTTTCAGGGGAGTGAGATCAGACAGGTGAAAATATCCCAGACATATCTCGGTAGTCTCAGGGGTCTGAAAATAGAAGATATGGCTGACCCGAGAGGCGTTATGGAAGGGAATAAGGCCAATTTGAAAGGCAGCTTATCAGTCAAGGGAAGCTGGTTGCAGAACGCTGAATCGATAATAGCAACAGCAGATGGCGATCAGCTGATCTGCGAGTTCACAGGCTCAGAGCTATTTGTAGTGGTGAATTCCGGATGGATGGAACTTGCAACATTCGAGATAGGTTGTAATATTTTACGACCTCACTCCCTAAGCAGCAATCTCGTTTCAGTTTTCAGTCAGGAAATGAACGCTAACATGAAAATAAAAATAAGAGCAAAGAAAAATTTTGAAATTTATTCAATAATAAGCAGCAGTTAGAAAATTTACTTGATGCTGGAAAGTTCGTCCTGTATCTTCTTGTAGTCAGGCTCTTTTCCTGGGTCTTCACTGACCCATTGATATCTGACTTTTCCATCCTTGTCAAGAACAAAGATACTTCTTTTTGAGGCAGTGAGGCCCTTTACACCTACAAAATCCTCATGGATTCCGCCATACATCTTTGATACTGACCTGTTGGAATCACTCAGTAGGTCAAAATTGAGGTTGTTTCTCTTATCGAATTCAGCCAGCGAAAAGGGAGAGTCAACACTGATCCCTACAACCTTTGCATTCAACTTCTTCAGGTTTGCCATAGAGTCCCTGAATGTACACATCTCCTTAGTGCATACCCCTGTAAATGCTCCGGGGAAAAATGCAAGAACAACTTTCTCACCGTGATACTCTGACAGGGATCTCATTTTCAGCTTGGAATCCGGCAATATAAACTCAGGAGCCTTATCTCCAACTTTTAATGTCATAACAACACCGGGTGACCATTCTTCTTTGATATTTAATTTTGCTTTATCGCGAGTTTGTACAATTCCCAACAAATTTAGTACTAGGGAGCATTATTCCCGATAATCGGGGTGCAGTGTAATTAAGGCGATCGCTTTATTTTCCGGTGGAAAGGATTCTTTCCTTGCTATGGAGATTGCTTTGGAGTCAGGATACGAAATAGAATGCGCCCTGACAGTCAAGCCAGAGGAATTTTCACCGATGTATCATTATCCAAACGTTGAAAAGTCACGTCTCCCTGCAAGTCTTCTAGGTCTGGACGTAAAATTTTGCGGCGAGGATGAACTGGAGAGCATTGTACAGGTATACGCCGCAAATGGGGTGAAGGCGATGATCTCTGGAGCAATAGCATCCGATTACCAGAAAACCAGGATAGAGAAAATGTGCACAGAACTTGGGCTGATTTCCGTTACGCCGCTATGGCGCAAGGATCAGGAACTTGTCCTCGATGAGCTTATCAGCAGGGGAATCCGTGCAATGCTGGTCTCAGTTTCTGCCGAAGGTCTGGACGAAAGGGATCTTGGCAGGACCATAGATGCGGAATATATCTTGCACCTTAAGCAGATATCCCGGAAAAGGAGAATTAATATTGCAGGAGAAGGCGGAGAATACGAAACTTTTGTGTACGCCATACCTGGAAAGCAGGCAATTGATTCAGGAAGAACTAGAATTATCTGGGAAGGTTCTCACGGGTACCTGATCATAGGCGCAGATGAGTAAATCACTCCATTTTTCCAGAAAATCCATCATTTCACGCTAAATTTTTACTCTCTCCACTTCCAGGGCGTCCCATGTCGGGTACTCTTCCACTTCGTACATTTCATAATCAACGCTATTCTTGATATCTTCAAGCATCCATGGAGGAACTTCAAGCCTCTTCTTCACCGGATTCACATGTATGCTGGCAGGGTCCATTCCGATGGATATGAGCCGGTCGCGCATTTCAATCACGTCTCCTCCCTCCACTATCCCTCTGATGATAGTACCGTCCTTGGTGATGACATCTATGTCGCGAGCAACATTCTTTGCCCTCCTTTTCAGCCTGTTCTTCAATTGAACGCCATCCTTGAAAGCGGCGGAACAATAATGTACAGTAAAGTCTGGAAATTGCCTTACCATATTTGTTGCGAGGGATTGGCTTCCCGTTGCACCGGATTCGTAGTCGCTTTTAACATGGTAACCCCGTCCAAGCAGATTGCCATAGTTAGTTTCTGAGAATTCCAGCTCATTGAGGTTTATGAAATCAAGATCCATTTTCCTGGCAAATTCTATGAGATCCTGTGTATCCTTTGTTCTTCCCGGAAGGCTCGGCACTTCGATACCAACGCTCATTCCATTGTCCCTCGACCACTTGATCCGATCCTTGAACACTGATCTGTCCATCATCGACCATATCTCTTCTGGAGGGTGGAACCTGATTTCGTCCAGTCCGGCTTTAGCCACGGTCTCAATTGCCTTCTGCGTCCCGCTTATCGTATATAGGTGAATGTGGTGTTCACTGCCAAATTCTTCTTTAAGAATCTTAATATACTCGGAAGTTCGCTGATAGTATTTCAGTGGGTCTCCACCAGTTATTCCAGTGCCAGTTGCGCTGATCATTCTCGCTTCATAGATTACATCTTTCATATTCTTGAGCGGCATCTCATCAGCATACATGACATCCTTCATTTTCTTGGGTTCTGATATGGGGCAGTAAAAGCATTTTGCGTCACAAATCCCTGAAACAAACAGCACCATCTTGCCGCCCTTTGCGCATAGCTGACACCCAAGTGGGAGTTTGCCCGAATAGGCAGAACCTCCGCTCATCCTTC
>DAICSO010000079.1:0-3396 GCA_027368075.1 bacterium | reverse complement strand
GCACAAGCGTTACGGCAATTGCCAGGAGCCATTTCAGCACTGAGGAAACAACCTCGTTAATGTGAAGCTTTGGCGAAGCCGTCTGCACCAGCTCAGCGGTTTTACCGAAGTAAGTTGCGGCTCCGGTAGCCACCACAATTGCGGTGCTCTCTCCCTTTTTAATTATTGATCCGGAAAATATCTTCTCCCCCTTCTGCCTTCCAACAGAAATGGATTCACCGGTCAACGCAGATTGATCAACGTCGAGATACCCATCAACAATTGTTGAGTCGGCAGGTACGAAATCACCTGATCTTATTCGTATAACATCACCCGGAACAAGGGTTTTTGCGTCATCGTTGATCCACTTTCCGTCCCTCAGTACCCTGCATTTGACCTGCAGGCTCTGTTTCAGTATGCTAACGGCCCTTGATGCGCGTTCCTCCTGAAAGAAGCTTATGACCGCATTTACAATCAGCAAAGCAGCAATTATATAGAAATCAATGTATTTTTGCAGGACGAAGGTAAGTGCAGCGGTTACTTCGAGCATCCATGCCGTTGTTCCCCAGAATTTCTTTCCCAGCAATATAAGAGGATTTGCCTTCTTTTCTGTGATTTCATTATACCCGTATTTTTTCCTTAGTTTTTCTGCTTCCTGCGTGGAAAGACCATTCTTCAGATCTGGAACAAAATCGATGGTATCCCGTGCGGTTGAATCCTGTCGTTCTGACAACCCTATGCTATCACCTCAATTGTTATAAAATTAGGTGCACATTAAGGTTATTGCGAACCTATCAGGAGTGCGAGAAATTACGCTTGCTCTGGAAGGTAATTCAACACCCGGTATCCGGTTTTCTGCTCTGTGTTAATTTAAATAACGATTCGGGATAATTGATCCTGGATATTGACCAATTATGGATTCGGATTATAACGGGAGTGGACTTTATGCGGAAGGCGAGGAGAGATTCGGCAGCATCGGATCAAGATTTTATGGAATCACCAGGGCAATTCCAACGCTGCGTCGTTTTTACTCCTTTATCCTAAAGGATGTTGCGTCCTACGATTACGGGAGCGTGCTCGACATAGGATCCGGAACGGGTTTCATGCTGCTATCCATTGCAGGATCACGGGGAAATTTCCGCGGACTGGGAATAGACCCATCACCACAGATGGTGGCAAGAGCAACTTCCAGAAGCAGGAAACTGGGATTGAATGACAGGATTACTTTCAGGATCGGAAGCAGCAGATCAATACCGGGAAACTCAAACTTTGACCTGATCTATTCTAGCCTTTCATTTCATCACTGGAAGGACAGGGAAGAATCCATGAGGGGCATCATGAAAAGGCTGAATACGGGAGCGTGTTTCGTTATCTATGAAATAACCGACGATGGCAGCTTCAACAGGAAATTCGTCAAATCTCACCTGATGAGCAGGCAGAAGTTGGAGGATATATCGTCCAGGCTTAACCTGCAGGCAGAGATAAAAGAGGAAAACGGGTACATCAGGGCTGCATTCAAAAATTAATTTTGATGTAACTATTCTACATAATAGGTTCCACAGGCACAATAAAAATTGTTAATGAATTATAAACTAATGAATCCCAGAATAAAAATGTTAGAGAAAGTTTACCCCCTGGCTCAAAGAGGTCATTTATAATAAGTAATGACTGAATTATTTTTATGGAGTGGGTTCCTCCTTTGGTGCATTTAATATTAGTGCCTCCATGTCGCCAACTGGCACCTTTGGCGCCATTGCCTGTGAAATGAACCAGAATGCTATCCCATATATGATGACCGTAAATACGTCGTACGGGAAATGCAGTATTCCTATTCCTCCGGTAGAGTCAGATCCTATGTATGAGATAAGTAGTAACCCTAGCAGGTAAATCGGGATCCATATAGAATTCTTTATTCCCAGATTCTTCCAATGCATCTTTGATGCCTGATACAGGAATACAAGGCTACCAAGCAACGTAGCTGAGATAGCATACAGCGTTGTGGGGTACGTAGCCCAGTACACGAGAAGGGAAGAAACGACGAACGCTATCAATGACCACATCTTGAAAGCCGGAACCTTAAAGGAACGCTCTAGGTTTGGATGTAGTTTTCGTATTATTGGAATAGAGGCGGCAACCAGCGCAAAATTGACTACAGCCGCTACAACGACAAAATTAACAAGTGACTCCCAACTTGGTAGAGGGATGAGGAACAGATCTCCAATAATCGCAACGAGTATTATGGCATATACAGGAACGCCCCTTTTGTCAGTCTTGCCTAAAACTTTTGGCATTGCATCTTCCCTTGAAAACCCGAAGATAATTCTTGAACTGCCTGTAAGATATACCCCAAACGTTCCCAGGGGAGAGTAAATCGCAAATATCAATGCGAGAAAAATAAGACCAGAGAGCACAACGGCTGGGTCTCCGGTAAGTGTGCTTAAGCTTCCCTGCATTAGGTCCGCAAGAGGTGATGAAAGGCCAGCTACTGCGCCCCATTGCCCCTGTGAAACACCGAGTGATTTCCAGTTGACGGAACCGATAATTACTATTGACATGAGAATGTAAAATATGCTCTGCACTGCCAGCGTGATCCCTATTGCCAGAGGGACATTTCTCTTTGGGTTCTTAATTTCACCCGCCATATCTGCAACCTGCCTATATCCGCCGAATGAAAAGAGAATGCCTGTTGCAGGAATTGCTATGAAAACGCCTTTCCATCCTATTGTCGGCAAAAATGAGGGAACTGTGAAGTTGGACGGGTGAAATACCACCAGAGGAACCATTATTATGAGTGTAACAACACTGCCTATCTTGATCCACGTCAAGGCACTGTTAAACTTTCCGAGTTTCGATATTCCTGCGAGGTTTATGAACACGAACCCCACTGTTATCAGGATTGACAGGCCTATGCCATATGGGGTGAGAAAACCATTGCTGTAAAGGGCAGGCACGTAGTATGCTGCATATTCAGAGACCGCCACTGCTTCTATTGGAGGTATCATAACTGCCCACAGGAATAATGCCCAACCGGAGAGAAATCCACCGTAGGTCCCGTAGGAGTAATATGAGATTCTTGCGCTTATCCCGGCGCGAGGTGCCATTGAAGCGAATTCAGCATATGGGATCGTGACTATTACTATCATTATTGCTGCTATGATCCATGAAATTATTACTGCTGCACCTGCATATGCAGTTCCAAAGGCTGCAGCAAATAAGATACCGGACCCTATAGCTCCTCCAATTCCAAAAAGCGCTGCATCAAAAAGAGTGAATTTTCTTTTCAGAGTAGAGCCTTTTTCAATATCAAGTTCATCTACCATTATCACCACTACGGAGTCTATGTATTTATTTATTTTTCATATCTGAGATGAGTGACGCTGTTCACACCTTTCATTTCATCACTGGAAGGACAGGGAA
>DAICSO010000078.1:0-3583 GCA_027368075.1 bacterium | reverse complement strand
CAGGCATTCCTGACTAAGCTGTATGTAGTAATAGTTTCTGCCATTTTGTTCTACCCTGATGATGTGGTATTTCTTAAGGGTTATAGAATATTTATATTTTGGCACGCATAAGAGAGTTGACAGTAATCCGAAAAAAACGATAGGTAAATATCGAATGTAATGTTTTGGTGAGAGTGAAGGGATCTCCATACCGAAAGCGGTATTTCCTGTTTCATCATCCTGAAATGAGTCATCTCCTGAACACTATGTCGGCTGACCTGTACAGGTCAATGAAATGCAAGTTGAAATTCAGTGAAGGAGAATATTCAATATTTTTGACAGACCAGTTCAGGAAGCAAGGGCTTTCGGAATACATGTCTTCATACTATGGTGATGTTGAGATAGTGACGGTCAGCGGCACAATCAGGAAGTGCAAAACTATTATGTTGGAATCTCATTCAAAGGAGAAAGAGAGCCTAACTCCCGTTCGCTGATCCGGCTTTTTTCAATACATCCTCTTCTTTCTCCGATATCACCAGTTTATCGGCCAAGGACGCGTATCCCTTTCTATCTTTCCTTGAAATATATGAAAAGAACCACATGTAGTCCATTGCTGTCGAAGTGCTTGAGTGCGTCAGTCTTCCCAGTTTTGTAGCGATGGACTTTCGGCTTGACCTGATGCCCTTCATCCTGGACATTGCGGAAATATATGACGGAAACTGGTATTTCACGAAGCTCTGATTCCTTTTTCCGATTCCTGTCGAGACGCCAGCCGCAATTTCCTCGGAGTATCGCTTGAAGGCATAGTGCTGCTTCTTCAGTACTCTACCGATGAAAACGTCAGAAAGCGAAACCAGGTCGAATGCATTGGCGAGGTCCTCAAACTCCTTTGCTTCCTCCGGAAGGTTCTTGTCAATCCACATAAGGTAATCTTCGGTACTGAATTCGTCTTCCTTGCTCATCAAGGCGTCAAGCACATCGTCGTAAGTGCTTGACTTGAAAGTTGAGATCATTATGTTGAAGGGACTCTCAGTCTCGTCCCTGAAAGAAAAATCAAAATCATGGGTCTTGCCACCTGATCCGCCACAAAACGACTCCAGGTCATTTATTATGCTCCTTAGATCCATTGAATCCCTGTCCATTATCTCATTGATAAGCGACTGGGGAAGGCTGATCATCTCACTGTCGAGTATGTACCTGATTCTCTTCATGAGTTTCAGCCTGAATTGCTTGTAGTCATTGGTGTTCTTCCTCTTGTATGGCGAGAAATCGATCACTATGGCATTTTCAGCTATTTCACGGTTCTGCCCCCTTCTCCTGAACTCATAGAAATCGTTCATGGTAATTATAATCGGGTTTCTGGTTTCCCTCACCACCCTGGCAAGCTCAGCGGTCCCGCCTGAATCGCCTCCCGTTTCCGATGATCTGGACTCAAACATATTGTCTGCCTCGTCAACAAGAATAAGTTTTCTTTTCACGCTATCCGGAGAGGAAAAGCTGGTTATATCAGAGTACAGTGAAGCCATGAGTGCGACTCTCCTTACACTGTCCCTGTTTCGCTGGTCAGATGCATTCATCTCAACAACGCTCCACTTTGCGTAGTTGGCGATAGCATATGCGCATGACGTCTTTCCCATGCCGGGTTTTCCGTGCAGTATAAGCGTTGTTCTTGCGGGAACCCCCTCTTTCCACGCTTCCACCCATTTGCTGAGTTGAGTCAGTGTCTCGTCGCTCACTATGAGGTCTTCCAGTGTCTGTGGCCTATACTTCTCTATCCAGGGCATCCGGTTACTAAAGCGGTTTATGCATTTAGCTATTTTTGTCGATGGACAATATTTATTTCGTGAGTTAACTATGCTCTTGCAGTTGCTAAGCCGCAAGTCTTCCATTATAGTGTCGCAGAACGTGATAAGCGCCTTGTTCGGTTATGTAGGGCTATTCTTCATAACGCGATTCATAGGCGTCGAAGCTTTTGGATTCCTCGCATTCGGCATGGGATTTGCGGGCACAATGTCTCTTGTGACGGACCTTGGATTCACGACTGCAAACGTCAAAACACAGGCTGAGGGAAAAGACATTGCCGAGAGCAACGGCACTTTCCTTGCCATAAAGCTCGCGCTCGGAATTATATTCGTCATCGTAACCCTTAGTGCCCTCCTGGTATGGACTGATGTTCTTCACAGGGGCTTCGAGAGCCCGGTTGAATACTGGGTCGTAATCGCCCTTATACCTTATTATTTCTTCAACAGCCTCATAGGGTTCACGAACTCATTTTATTCCGCAAACCTCTCGCCGACACGACTGGCAATCCCCCCGCTCATCGAGGCCATACTGCGAAACTCCATATTCATATTTCTCGGCCTTGCGTTCTATTACAACCTTCCTGGCCATGAGATTATAAGCGGGGCAATCGCTCTTGGCCTGATATACAGCGTGACATATACCACGTACTTCCTGGTATCGCTCTACATTGGCAGGCCATGGAAGATTGGCAGGCCAAGCTGGAACGCATTCAGGAAATATAGGAAAATAGCATTGCCACTTGCATTTTCCGCTGCACTTGGAACTATCAACGGTAATATTGATAAGGTAATAATACAGTTCTTCTGGCAGGCTACAGCTACAGCCGCTTTTTACGCTGACCAGAAGATTGTGCTGCTCATATCCAGCCTTTCAAGTGCTGTATCAGTATTTTTCCTCCCTATGCTTTCCAGGATGCACACTCACGGAACGAGGGAGAGTTTCTCTTCATCGGTAAAGGAGTACGAGCGTTTCATCTCACTTTTCATACTTCCATTTGTTGTACTCTTCATAGTTTATTCCAGCGAAATTGTGAACCTTTTCAGTGCTGCCTTCATATCATACTCTGTAATTCTTGGAATCCTGGCGGTTAACATATATTTCTCCATAACGCTTTCTCCGTATTCATCTGCTTTGATAGCCAGGGGAAAATCACCTGTTATCGGAATCCTCTCGCTACTGTCCGTTACCGCCAACATAGTCCTTAACTTCATCCTAGTGCCTCCTATGATATTTGGAACCAGAGTCTTCTCACTTGGCGTTGATGGCGCTGCGATAAGCACGCTTATGGTAACACTAGCCAATTACGTCATACTGCAGACAATGCTGTACAGGTCGCATGGTGCAGGGTTCAATTTCTACCTCGCAAAGCAGCTTATTCCGGCTGGAGCGGAAGCTGTTTTCCTTCTGGGCGTTTCGATGTTGATAAACGTCAAGGACATAATCGTTCTCCTCCCAGTTTCCATAGCTTCTCTATTTATTTTTGTAGGGATAGCGATGATGATCAGGGAAGTCTCCCTTGAGGAGATAAAAATATTCATACGGGGCATGAACCCGCTCGGCTTCAGAAAGTCGCTTGAGGAAGAAATGTCAGGAAAGAGATGAAATATCAGAGCTTCCACTCGTTTTCTTGCTTTGGCTGTCGGATCCTTCTTGGTTTAACCCTCAGATTATTTTCCGAAATGTTAAATGGTGAGTCAGGCAACATCCTCAGAAAAAGATCTGATAATTGCACAATCCTTAAATGCGAACAGATCACTCTTTAGGATTGAATGGCGCAACCAGTTTGAAATATATTTCATGT
>DAICSO010000077.1:0-3922 GCA_027368075.1 bacterium | reverse complement strand
GTTTTTCTTCCTGGTGTCATTAAGGCATATCTGGATATCTATCAGCCCCATCTCTCGCAGCCTTTTGACGGCATAGAGGACGCTCCTCTTGGATAGTCCAGATTCCATTTCTATGGTTCTGAAATCAGCAATACGCAGCCGTTTCAGTACCATGAATACAAGCCTGGCCGATGTGGGCATCTCATAATCATTATCCTGTATTTCCAACATGTGGGAAATCATGACATAAAGAAAAACCATTCGTATGTTGTCCACTGACAAATATGGTCACACGAAAGAACAGATTTGCCTTACTCGATAAAATCATATCACGAGGCCCAGGAAAAGTCCTGCCAGGGGTGCAATGATCCAGGTTGCAAGCACTATCATGAACGGTCTCATATAAATTGCCTTTATTCTGTATGACATTCCTGTTCCCAGCACGCTGGATGTCAGTGTCTGCGTATTGGACAGCGGGATGCTGAACAGCGTTGCAATCTCAACGAATACTGATGACACCAGAAGAGAAGTGAGTGCATTTGAATACCTCATGAGGTACATTTCTTCACCAACCCTCTTGATTATGCCTTTGCTGAGGAACAGGGATCCAATGACAATGCCGGTGATCATTGATGCTATATCCCAGATATCGAATCCCGCCATATTTGCTATCAACCCGAGTGTGTTCGCGCCAAGCGTGAATGCAGTGAGAAAGGATACGACGATCAGTATGATCTTAAGGTATGAGATTTCGCTCCAGAAATTCCTTGATTGCCTCTTTTGAAGCTCTCTGTTTAGAATAAATGCGAATACGACTGAGCCCAGGGGGGCAAGAATCCATGTGGATACCATTAGTATGACAAAATTTCCGTTCACCGCATACCCATGATGGATAGACAACCCTATGGCAACGCCCACCAGAACCATGGTAAGGGAGAGCGGAGACCGCAGGAAATAGGCAAGTATGAAGAGCGCAAACGATACAAGGAATGCGTAGCTTACAAGGATGTAAGAGTGAGGCAGAAGATTCGCAGAAGCTGAATGAAGGGCTGAACCTTCAAGCATCAGCCCAAGGGTGAACCCTAAAATTCCGATTGCTATCCCCATTGCCCTGCTGGTGATTCTGGAACCGATTATGGTGCCTACAGCTGCCGAAAGATTGTTCCCTGCAACGAAAGCAGTGAGTATGCCTGCAAGGGCAATGGTCGTCAGGTAAGCTAAGGTGATCATTTAGACACTGACAGAATTATGTTCAGGAGAAGATCGGATATATCTTCGCAGTCGTCAACCATATCGTCAATTTTGTGCACAAGGCTCATCAGATGTTCATAAACGAGGAAGTGTATCTCGTCGGCATGTCTGTATATGTAGTCTATGAGGTTGTCCTTGAGTTCGTCCACGGATTCCTCGAGAACCTCTATCTTCATCCTTTCCTCCTTAAGGGAATCCATGTTTGTGTCTGTAAACATGGCTGAAACGGATTTTATGGCATCCCTGCTTTTCTCGATCATGATGCGGAATGTCTTGTAGGAGGAGACAATAATCGCAGTCCCGTTGGTTCTCTTGTAGTCGATGTTCATCCTCTTTATTTCTCTGCTCAGATAATGGGTTTTGTCCAGGATGTCGTCGCATTTGTCGGTGAGGTTAAGAAGGTTGTCCATCAGGTTGGAGCTTATGGCCCCGCTTGTTATCTCGTGTGTCAACTGCATACCGTAGTCGTCAGCCTTCCTTTCAAGAAGCCTGATCTTATCATTAATTTCCAGCATTCTCTTCTGGTTGGTGTCTAACATCTCATAGAGAAGTCCAGTCGCCTCCAGCGCCATGTCCATGTATCCGGTCATTTCGCCAAGGACGTGCTTCTCACCTACAACCATGATTCTCTTGAGGAAGCCAGAATTTACCATTGACGCGCATCGCTAGGTCGTATATAATCTTGATGAAATCCAAAACGCCATGACCCCGCACAAAATCTTTACGCAGGAATGAATGAACTAAACATGAGACGGGTAACAAGGGAAAAGGCAAAAGTTGATAGAATAGCATGTCCCTGGCTGATTTAGAGGTTCGTGGACCCGGATGCTGAGTTTATATTCGTTCCCAGGGAAAAGGTGATGGAGGTTGCGAAGGGCAGGTCCGCCATCCCTTTCGATATAGAAGGCGCTGAGCTTATGCATTATGTGGATCAAGGCGAGGAACGCGTGAGTCTTGATTCCATCATACGGAAATACAACCTGAAGGATAGCGCATTGCTGGATCTTGCTGAAATTGTCAGGGGTGTGGATGCTTCACTCGTCAACCAAAGACCAGAATCGGCTGGACTGGAGGCGGCAGCAATGGGTTTACGCGAGATCGCCAGAGATGACCATGAAAACATGAAGCTGCAGTTCCCGCTGTACGATGCCCTTTACGAGTATTGCAAGCTCCGGATAAAGAAAAAACTGGTATTGAACACAACGCCCGTTGATCCCTTCACTTTAACCTTTATTTTGATATCTTTGTGACTTTAACAGTGTAGAATGAGGGTGTGCAAAATAATTTAAGATACTTATCTTTCTATCTGGAAACGCAAAATCTGCGGAGGGCAATGGCTTCGTTTATGTTTTGCCGAATAGTTGTTATGCAGTGAGTTTACAAATAGTTCCGGTGTTGCAAAAGTATTTAAGATGCTGGAAAATCGTACGAACATGGATAGCAATAATTTTTTTTCCGCCATAAAGGATAGATTCCCTGACATCGTAGAGATGAAGAACGGGACAGCAACTTTTAAAATGTATGTGGCAGGAAGCTGGATCGGGAATAGCAGCAAGCAAGTGAAGGATCCTGACAACAACTCAGTACTCTGCAACGTTTCAATTGCGGATCTGGAACATGTGGATAAGGCGCTGGATTCCGCAAGGGACAAGAAGGAGGTAATGAAGAACCTCAGTGGCGATGAAAAGATAGCTATACTTGAAAAAGCCGCGGACCTGCTAGAGGCCAGCAAGGAACTCTTCGTTACCGCACTGGTTAAAAACGTAGGAAAACCCATAAAGGAAGCAGAAGGAGAAGTTTATGCTACGATAGAGAGGATCCGTCGGGTAAAGAGCGATTCACAGAGGATACAGGGGGATTTTATTCCAGGCGAATGGGCTAAACCCAACAGGGGCAGGATAGCCATTGTACTGAGAGAACCGGTTGGCGTGGTACTCGCCATAGCGCCATTCAACATGCCACTATTCATTTCGTATACAAAGGTTATCCCCGCACTGCTTGCCGGCAATACGGTGATACTCCGTCCGCCTTCTCTGGTCCCAATTGCCCCGATTATGATGGGCAAGATCTTCGAGGAGGCTGGGTTACCTGCTGGTGCCCTTAACATAGTCCCGACCGCCACAGATGTTGCAAGCTACCTGGCAACGAGGGATGAAGTCGACATGATAACGTTTACAGGAAGCACGGAGGTAGGGCTTAAGCTGACAAAGATTTCAGGAATAAAACGCATACACCTCGAACTCGGAGGAAAGGCGGCAGCCCTTGTTATGAAGGACTGCGGAGACATCAAGAGCGCGGCCCAGAACATTGTTACCGGGTCAACAAAATTCTCCGGGCAGAGGTGTGACGCAATCAGCAGGGTGCTCGTTCACAGTACACAGGAAGAAAGGTTGACCAGGGAAATAGTGACGCTGGTAAGGAAACTGAAGACTGGAGATCCTTTCTCAAAGGAAACGGATATCGGTCCGCTTATAGATTCCAGGGCTGTTGGCAGGGTGGATGGCCTCGTTAAGGATGCGGTTGAGAAAGGAGCCAGGATTCTCGTGGGAGGAAAATCCAGGGGGAACTATTTCGAGCCTACCGTGCTCTCTAACGTTCCGCTAAGCGCAAAGATCATGTGGACGGAAACAAGCCTAACATATTCTCTGGCCCGGGTGGATTCTATATTCCCATAAATGGCATCGCAATGCAC
>DAICSO010000076.1:0-3955 GCA_027368075.1 bacterium | reverse complement strand
ATACACTTCGGGTCTGAATATATGAAACAATTTAGCCCAGGAATCCGGATCGGATTATCTGCTGCAGAAGGACAATAAATTTTATAGTCCAATGCATATCAAATCATGAGCACCATCATTCAGCTTTCGATCCTTATCTCGGAGATCGTTCTCCTGGTACTCTGGTTCTCATCATTCGCCATGTTCCCTCTTGTCATTTATCCATTCATGAAAACCGCAGATCCGAAAGTGCTGACCGCGACAGCCCCCCTCATAAGGAGGGAGGCTATTTACATCAGGGCGATAGGGATCTCAACAACGGTCGCGTATTTTGTCCTGAGCATTTTTCCGGTATTCACGGTGCAGAACATCCTGGGTCACCTGCACAACTTCGGCTTCGACCTCATACTCGGGATCATGCTGGTCCTTTATGCGGTCATATCAGAAGGATTCATAATGAGGTATTCTGCAAAACTTTCCGTTGTTTCAAGCTACAGGTCAAAGTCAGCTGACGGGGAGACATACGCACATGAGAAACTTGCCCAGTTTGTCATAGGAAGGGTGGCGCTTTTTGCTTCAGAGCTTACTCTCGTCCTTCTTGTGATACTTGTATTTTTTAGTGTATATCTGTGACATGATGTCAATGCGTGATTAATTGATATACCACTTACGTTATACGCCATAGGCACTGGCATGCCTTCAACACATCAGAAAAAACAGGATGCTGCTTCGGACCCTGAGTTCACGGTCAACTACAAGGAAGACGTGGAGATGAACAAGCCCCAGGTAGTGTCCGTAAAGACAAGGGAGAACGTGAAGAAGGTTGAGATTGCAGTCCTCTACCCCAATGGACAGGCAAGGATGTACAGGAGCAGGATGAGGGACGGCGAGGGCAAGGTCGAGCTGACAGTTCCCATGCCCGGGAAGTTTCTCTCCTCCGTGGCAGTATACGGATCCGGCGGTATAAAGTTCCTGAAGGATTTCTCATTCACGGGAAGCAGGCCTGCAGAAAGCACTGTGGAACCTGGAACAAGGGCTAATTCCGAACTTGAGAGGATAAGGAACCGCTTGATCAAACTTCCAGATAACTTCCATGCTGACACCGTGCGTGCCTGGCCCAATTCGACATCCTATGCACAGTCACTCCAGAATCTCGCATTCAGCATCTCCGATTCCTATTCCGACTTGAAGAAAGGCAAACTCGTCCGCAACCGGAACGTGAAGATACCGTCGTATATCTTCGGATCCGGAAATTTTGGAACGGTGTTCAAGATCACCTGCGATTCAGGGGATTATGCCCTGAAGTGCTTCACGCGGGCTGCCTTCGACCTTGCGGAGCGGTACTATTTCATTAGCAGCTATCTCTCAGGGATCAGCCTGCCGATGCTTGTGGGATTCAACTACCTGCCTTCCGCGGTCCGGATGATCAGCAAGCCCAGCCAGTACTATCCTGTGCTCAGGATGGATTGGATCGAGGGCACAAGCCTGAACTCCTACATTGAGAAGAACTACAACTCATCCATACTGATGAAGAGGCTCGCCGATGAGTTCCTCGACACGATGATTACTCTGCATGAATATGGAATTGCCCATGGGGATCTCTCCGGCGACAACATCCTTGTCAGTGACTCCGGAAAACTTACACTCATTGATTACGACGGGATGTACGTGCCGCCATTCAGTGGAAGAATTGCCCCTGAAAAGGGGCATGAGCATTTCCAGCACCCTGCAAGGGGAAACCATTATTCCGATGACCTGGACAATTTCTCTGTCCTTGTCATATACCTCTCCCTGTACGGGATCTCTAGGAATCCTGAACTCTGGAAATACAACGATAACGACGGTGACAAGCTCATATTTTCTTCAGGTGACTTCCTGAACCATGAAGACTCCGCGGTTATCAGGGATCTGAAGTCCATCGGGGGCAGGACCAAGAAACTTGCGGGCTTACTGTCGCAGGCCGCGGGTATGGATCCACTGTGGAAGGGCATCGAACCAATCCGCATCAGGGGTCTAAGGTAACAATCACAAGGGTAACGTCATCATTCCTCATCTCCTTCCTTTTCCTAAGGAGATCAAAGTACGCACTGGGATTCTCTGCATTAATGAGCGTTTCCCAGGAATTTTTCCTGTGCTCAAGCATCCACTTTGAAAGAGCATCAGTTGCCAGCATGAAAGTAGACCCCTCAGTAAAATTGAACGCAAATTTCTGCATCACAGGTTTCTTCCACTTGAATTCCCTGCTGAAAGGCGCACCGTATCCGCTCCATATAAGCTGAGGGGTTGAATTGAAATCCGAAGGTACATTGATGGGTACTGAATGTATCGCCCCATCGTTCCTGATGATCAGACAGGAGTCCCCGACTGCAGAAGCATGAGCGACGTATCCTCCTGGCGTTTTTTCAATCTCAACGCCAAGGAAAGTTGAGAAGGACCCCTTTATGGCTTTATTTTTCACGAATAGGCTGAGCTTCTTCCAGTTTATCCTGTCATACCATGCATTTCGCGCTGCCGTGATCAGCTGGTTCAGAACCTGCCCCGTGTCGTCATACAGCCTCCCCTCAATACGTGCGAACTCGTCTACAAGAGAAGAAGCCCATACTCCCGAGAAAATAGAGTCACTGGCACCATCCGCAATGGCCATCCTTGAAAAACTCCCATTGCTGGAGAATGCATCCTCACATTCTTCGTCGCTGTTCCCTAGCTTGGGAAGGCGATACGTCCTGACACTGATCATTTCATCAGCGATGATACTGCTCTTGTACCGATGTCCAGCAGCTTAATCAGGTCCTCGAGCTGAGCGTTGAAGACATATCCCCGGGCGCCCTGCGATACGTTCTCGTACTCCTCCTTTGCAATTGCGATCATTTCCTCGGGAAGCTCTGAAGACATGGAGAACATCATCTTTGCATACCTGTCCTCGGGCAGCTGATGCTCAGCGTAAGGGAATGAGACCGGGTGTACCTTGCTCTCCGACAGGTGGCAGTTCCACACGAGCGCGTTTCCGTCTGAGGTGGAGAGCCCCTGGAGCGTGGCCAGTGATGTTAATGGGTCACCATCCGTTGATTCGCCGTCTGTAATATTGATCACGATGGGAGGGAATGATTCCCTGTGATTCTCTACCCACGACTTCACCCATGAGATTGCCAACTGTATAGCCTGCACCATTGGAGTGTCGCTTGCCGCAACCGGCTCGAACCATATGGGGAACTCGTAGTCAACCTCCTGATCGTCTATGACCTGTTTCTGGTTTTCTGTCCTCAGTATCCTTCCTTCCATGTCAGTGATTGGGACTATGGTAGCCCCGGACAGAAGAGAAGCCGCCTGGCCCCTCTTGAAGCCGTACCCGATGATTCCTATATCGAAATAATGCCTGACGCCTTCGGATTTCGTGCACCTGTTTATTATCTCCGCAATCTGCCTGTTAATTGCATCTGCCGCTTCCACGGCCTTTGACCTGCTGCTGCCTCCTATCCTGTGGCTCATGGACCTCGACTGGTCCACCATGAAAATGAAGAGGCCGGGATTGTTTCTGCTGATTTCAGACGAGTAACTCATGGTTTCCACAACCGTCAATGAATTTATAATTCTATTGGTTCAATCATGTGCGACATTGTCGGACAAGTTTTGTTCTTCTGGTTTCATGATTCTTAAGGCAGGAAGCCTGATCTGGGTGTAGAGAGGTGCTGCTATCATGATGAGAAAGACTGCAATGGTTAACAGCGAAGCGGGAAATGCCGGTTGTATACCATGGGAATGACCGCCTATTATGAGGTAATGGGGTGGCGCTCCTATCTCAATGTATTTGGATGGGAGAAAAACACCAAGAAGTAAGTAAAGCGAGATTATGGAAATTGAAAATTCATAAAACTTCCTGTGAAGATCGTTCCTGAGGATGGGAAGAATGTAGATGAACACGGACATGAAAACAAGTGTGTACTTAACAATAGGAAAAAATCTAGAGACAAGTGCCTGC
>DAICSO010000075.1:0-4009 GCA_027368075.1 bacterium | reverse complement strand
GGCAGCCGAATACAACGGACAGATGGCACGTGAGATGACAGTTGCTGAAATAGATTCCGTCACGGACGACTTCGTCAGGGCCGCAAAGGTTGCAGAACGTTCCGGCTTTGATGGAATAGAGATACATGGAGCGCATGGATACCTTGTTGAAGAATTTATATCACCGGCTCTCAACATGAGAAGCGACAATTATGGCGGTTCCTTTGAGAAACGGATGCTCTTTCCGCAGAACATCATAGATGCCATAAGGTCTGAGACCGATATTGCCGTGGGAATCAGGCTGAGCTTGCTGGAGTACGACAAAGACGGCTATCCACCTGAATATGGATTAAGGGTGGCAGAGTCCCTGAGGAACTTGGACTACGTGCACTTCTCAGCCGGGAGGAATGCACCCCCAGGATCATCGGCATCATTCTACAGCGAACACGTTCATATTGCGAATATGCTTCCCAGAAAACCCAAGATCACAACAATTGTCGTCGGGTCGATCACAAACAGGAACGATATTGACAGGGTCCTGGAGAAGTCGGATTTCGTATCTGTGGGAAGAGGACATCTGGCAGACCCGTATTTTGCGGAAAAGGTGATTGGGCAGAGGCTTCCCCTGAGGCCCTGCATCAGATGCAACCAGAACTGCAGGGATCTGAACTACGGTGAGGTTAGGTGCGCGGTGAATCCGGATCTTGGCTATGAATTGATCACCGGCAGACGTCCTGCAGTCATGAAGGGCGAGGTGACAATTGTGGGTGGAGGAATAAAGGGAATAGAGGCTGCACTTCTGGCCACAAGAAGCGGGCTGACTGTATCTCTGTATGAAAAGGGAGAAAGAATCGGCGGACAGCTGCTTGAGATTACCGATCCATATAAGAAACGGGAATTTGAGGCGCTGCTGAGCTATTATGAATCGGCGCTCATAAAGTCCGGAGTGACGGTAAACTTAAATTCCAATTACAGGGAAAAGGGAATATACTGTCTGCCGGACGTCAGGTATAACCGGGTGGATTTTCATGACGGAATTTCCATAGACTCCAACGTGTACCAGTATCAGGACCACGCCCTGGAGTTTGCCGACAGGGGGCATGTGGTAATGAGCCTGAGAAGCCTTCATGGGCTGGACAGGGGCCGGTCAGAGGGCTTTGCTGCACTTGCGAGGAAGAAGGGAATAGAGTTTGTTTCCCACGAGGACAGGAAGTTTGATCTTTCCCTGATTGAAAAGGATCAATACGACATCAGGAAAGCAATAATATCTGGAAGGGAGAAAATAAGGGAATACTTAATGCTGGCCGGGAATGAATTCCTCTAATTTTCAAATTTCCTGAGCTTTCTCTCCCTTCTTTCTTTTACCTCTTCCACCTCGGTTTTCTCTTCCTCGGTGAGATCAATCGGTTCCTCTGGAGCCTTGGAAACAAATTCTGGAGGTATCTCCTTGGTCAGGAATATGTCGCTGGTCGCCCTGTAAACAGGCCTGCCTGAAGAGATTAGCTGCACGGTATCAACCTCCAGTACGGCCGGATTGTCTACATGGAACAATCCTGAAACGTAGGCCTGCCTGTATGTCTTTGACAGGTGTATCCATGTTTTGTCAGAGGGTGTGATGCCGGTTTCCTTGATGAAATCATACTCCTCCTCTGTTGTCTGGTAATAAAGTTTATCGGGTACACCATCGGTTGGCAGGTCATCCATCTCCACAGGTATTGTGTGTCCGTATGTTGCCCGTATCTCGTGCTGGCTGTTTATTGCGTACCTCTCCTTTACATCCGTCTTTATCATTGCTTCCAGGTGATAGGGAGTTAACCATGAGAAATTCTTCTTCTCGGCCCTTATTGCGGGAACCAGGGAGTATACCTTTATCCACCCATGCTCATTCAGCCTTATTCCGTAATTTTCAGGAAAATGCCTCAGCATTCCGGCGAGGATCCTGCTCAGTCCCTCGATTTCGAGCTCATTCATCAGCCTCTTTCCAACTACTCCACACACAGGGCATTTTTCGCCACGGTATGGACCATGTTCCTGACATTTCATAAGATCCTGTTTCATATAGCTCCCCCCTTCATTTTGTTCACCAGTTCTTCCGCAATGCTAATCTTGCTTGAATCTGATTCCACCGTATCTGTAACGGCCAGATCGTCTGCGATTTCCCTGATCCTGAGTTCAGAGTCTCCAATGAACAAACCATGGATGGCGGATACATATATCTTTGCGGCTCCTCTTTCCCTGAGAAGCTTCACTGCCTTAATGATAGTGCCTCCGGTCGATATTATGTCATCAACTATGAGCAGGTTCTTTCCCCCTATGTCTATGTCAGGAAGTTCCATTTCCACATTATTGGAATTGATCCTCTTCTTGTCAATGCAAAAGTGATCTGTATGCATCTTTCCTGCGATTTCCATTGCCCGATAGGACCCACCGTCATCCGGGGAGACCACATAATGTATATGCTTGTCTTCATAATGCGAAACTATTGAATCCGTTATGCTTACGTTCATGAATGGTTTAGAGGAATAAGACAGTGTCTGTTCGTCGTGAATGTCTACGGAAACTATGGCATCGGCAAAGCGATTCATTAGATATGTCCATACCTTTGAAGACACTGGTTCTCCGTCCTTGTACCGCATATGCTGCCTTGCATACCCGAAATATGGTATGACCGCAGTCAGGGTGCGCGGTTCGCATTCCCTCACGGCATCGAGCAGGAGCATGGTTTCAACTATGTTCTCGTCTCCCCTCGTAGCGCTGACAAGAATCACGTCTGCCCCCCTAAGGTCATTTTTTATTCTCAGGTAAAGCTCTCCATCCGGAAATCTTCTCCGCTCAATTTCTGCCACATCCGATCCAATATACTGCGAGATTTTCCTGGCCAACTTGCCCGACGACGAACCTGCTACCACAATCATAATTCTGACCTCATCAAGCTGGACAACTGCAGTGTCTCCAGGCTTCAGGTTCCCTTATCAGGGGTTCCATACTTGCGTCAATGGCTCTGATTTCGCCGGTATCCCTGTACCTGAAATCCATGATTGTCCATTCGGCGTTACTTATGCACCCATGCCCGGAGCAATATGCCTTCCAGCATCTATCACATCCATCTACCAGCGGACGGGGCAATATTTTCTGTCTTATAATAAGCTTTTTGCTCATTCCAGCACACGCGTTGGAAGAACACATGTTTTTCAGCTCAGTGCTGCCCGGAGACACGACTATCATGGCTGTGCTTGCCGATAAAGCTGGATATTCTCTTCTGAGTCTCTTTCGTTGCCAGCAGATAGCCAAATGCTGTAGCTTCGTATTCAAGTCCGGCGGAAACCTCGGAGGCCATGCTGCTAACCATCACGGCTTTTATTGTGCTGACCGTGTCATAGGGCTTTTCTGATATCTTCCCTATAAGTTCCCTTACAAAGCTTTCCGCGGAAGCATCCGGGACAACCGCGTCAACGAGGCCAATCTCCATGGCCTTTGCAGCGGAGATTTTTGACCCCGTCAGTGCCAGGTACATTGCCTTTCCATATCCTATCAGCCTGGGAAGCACCACGTTTCCTCCGGCTCCGGCATTGATCCCAATGTCAACTTCAGGCTGTCCCAGGGTACATGTTTCAGTCGCGACCCTGATGTCTGCAGATTCCGATAGCTCAAGGCCGCCCCCAAGTGCGTATCCATGAAGCAGAGCTATCACCGGTTTCGGAAACGATCGAAGCTTTAGTACAAGAGCATTCAGCTTCCTGTGGAAAGCTATTGCAGCATCCGTGCTGATTCCGTAGAATTGGTTGATGTCGGCTCCTGCAGAAAAATTTTTGCCCACACCGGAAAACACCACGGCCCTCACTTCCCTGTCCTGGCTGCATTCATCAAGTGCCGAAATGATCTCGTCGGCAACCCCGGCCGTTATCGTGTTGAGTTTTTCGGGCCTGTTTATCAGGATCCAGACGGAATGCGGTTCGTACCTGATTGTTATTTCCAGGTATTTCTCTGGCATTGCATAGTATCATTTCACTGGTTATAATCGTTGATGTTC
>DAICSO010000074.1:0-4054 GCA_027368075.1 bacterium | reverse complement strand
GGAGCACGTCGTTGTTCCCTCTGAAATGCCATGGGCGTGATACATGCAAAGTGGCCATTGAGCATCACTGTCGGCATACTCCCTTGAGGAATTCACCTACATAAAACACGTGTATTACGATCTAGCCGGAAAAGTCAGGAAGGACTGGTATTCGCAAATATTCAAGGGATGAGTTTTGCTTTTTTTGTCAAAAAGCTGCTATTTTTTCGCCATATCCTTGATGAATTGACCATGAAAGATTGCTGGAAAAATTCAATATAAGGCAATCCAATTCGTTTTGTGGATAATGCCACAAAGGTGAACTTCAATCCTGATTTCAGGCGATATGCAGTTCTTTCAGGCATGGGATATTTCCTTGATGGCTACAATCTCACAGTGGTTGCGGTTTTCACATTCATCCTCGCCACTTACAACATAATGCAGTATACTCCTCTGGAAATGGGGTTTGTCAGCGGATCAGCTTTCCTGGGAGCAATGGCCGGAGCCATTCTGCTTGGACGTTATTCAGACCTGTCCGGGAGACGCTACATATACATACTTTATCTTGCACTTTTCATAATTTTTCCGCTCCTTAGCTCAGTATCAACCAGTGTGATAGAGGTAATTCTATTCAGATTCCTGTTGGGTATAGGGATAGGCGCCGATTACGCCATAGGGCCTGTATACTCAACCGAGATGTATCCAGACAACAAGAGGGGAACGGGATATGGCCTGGTCTGGGCGTTCTGGAGCCTCGGTGCAAGCATAGCTTTCCTGGCTGGATACCTGGCATTTATATATATCGGGGTCGAAAGCTGGAGGGTTGCCCTGGGATTGAGTGCTGTCCCAGCTGTTGGCCTTATGGCACTCCGGGCAAGTATACCGGAATCTGTGCGCTGGAAATCGGCTGCCGGCAGGATTTCTGGCGGAAAAGACGCTGGTGCCGGAAATAACATTAAAACAGCATCCAGAACTGCGTTTTCTTCCATGTTCAAGGGGGACTACGGAAAAAGGACCCTGATAATCTGGACACAGTGGATATTGCTCGATATTGGATCATATGGTTTTGCCCTCTATGCACCGCTGATCATTGGAAATTTTGGTTTTCACGGACCGGAGACGTTCATAATAACATCCGCGCTATACGCGGTAGGTTTCACTGGGGCTTTTGTATCAATGTCGTGGAACGATACTCTTGGCAGAAGGCCCTTGCAGATATTCGGTTTTGGATTCATGGCTCTGGGCATGGCTTTGATGGCAATAGCCGTTGATCTGAAGGGGTTCACAATGATCCTGGCAGGCGTATCCGGTTTGATCCTCTGGTATGGAGTTGAGAATATCGGACCGGGAAATACGGTTGGACTTTATGCCATAGAGCTGCTGCCCACAAGATTGAGATCGACATCAATGGGATCAGCCACAGGCATCACCAGGTTTGTATCATTCCTCAGCGCGTTTGAATTCCCTTACATAGCTGTGTCCATAGGATATTCAGGGTTTCTCGACATACTCTTCCTTGTAATGCTCGGAGCGTTCATTTTTACCATAACTTTCACCCCTGAGACACGTGGGTTGACTCTGGACGAAATCGAGGACGCAGTTTACGTTCGCCACAACCTTGTCCAGAAGAAAAACTGATTCCTACTGTTTAGAGAGCGCTATGCTCCTATAGACCAGAACCAGCCTGAGAAATGGAAGGCCCTCATATCTATCTACGTTAAAGGCACCGGAGAATCTAGGCTCCTTGGAAAGGCGAACAAACCAGAACATTAATTCCCTTGCCTTGAGTGCGGCTTTCATAAGTTCACCTACCAGGGGATTTTTTGATCTCAGCAATCTCTCTGCTGAACTGTCTTCCGTCTCGTCTCCCATTGCGAGGTTAACGAGAAAATCATGAGAAGGAGGAGATTTCGTATAGATTATTGAATCTGAAAGCTCTGACAGATACTTCATCATCTTCTCGTAATTGGAGCTCCAGCCGCTATCTACGAGCCTAAGTGCATTTAGTTCTATTGCAAGATACTGTGCATTGATGAAATAATTCTCCACGTCAGAATCATACTGTTCCTGCGTGTTCGATATCATGCATTCAAATGTTGGAAACTGTTTGGTCCCGTTCATGAACACGTATCTGCATTCTGATATTAAACATTTGATAAGACCGGCTATAATTTCTGCAGCACCCGATCATTGTGGCCCTGGTATTGTCCTCTTACAGTGATGGTTTCAAGGCAGAGCACTAAATTTAATCTCAGGTCAGTGAAGTTCCCTGCCACATTATACATAAATTTCAGCAGTAAATTCTATTTGGAGAAGCATCTATTTTGAGTAATACCTGATCACACTATCGATCGCCCTTTTCCAGTTGCCATACAGCACATCTGCCTCATCCATGCTCATCTTCGGTCGGATCGGATCATGGTACAGGTTCATGCCAGATATATCCTCATAAGACCAGATGCCATCAACAATTCCAGCCATATAAGCAACACCGGCAGATGTCATCTCACTGTTGGTTGACCTGTATAGATCCATATTCAGAATATCCGCCTGGAATTGCATAAGAAAACCATTCGATGTTGGCCCTCCATCCACTCTTATTCGGGTTGATGGCTTCTCGCCAACCTGCTTCATGCTCTCCATAATATCCCTGACCCTGAAAGCTATGGATTCCAGGGCGGATCGCACTAGGTCGTTTGCCGATGTCCTGCCCGTAATGCCAAATATAGACCCCTTGGCAGCCGGCAGCCAGTAAGGAGCACCGAGTCCGGATAGTGCCGGGATGAATATCAGTCCGTGATCGGGTGTCGATAGCATTGCAGCTTTCTCAGATTCACCACTGGTGCCGATCAGACCCAGGCTGTCCCTTATCCACTTGATGACCGAACCAGTATTGAAAGCGCTCCCTTCGTTGCAGTAGACCGTGTTATCACCCTGTATCCTCCATGCAATGCTTGTCAGGAGATCTGGCTTCAAGTATGCCCGGTTTCCCGTGTTTCTGAGCACGAAGGAACCGGTTCCATATGTGCACTTTGAGTCTCCATTCTGGAATGCCTGGTGTCCGAAGAGGGACGCTTGTTGATCGCCTGCAACTGAATTCAGCGGTACCTGTGTACCGGAAATATCCATTAACGCGAGTTCCGGTGCCGCTGACATAACAACTTCCGGCAATATTTCAGTCGGTATGTGGAAAAACTCGGCAAGAGTGTCAGACCACTCCAGGTGGTTTATGTCGTATATCATTGTCCTGGAGGCATTGCTTAAATCAGTGATAAATCTGTGATCCCTGCTCATATTCCATATTATCCAGGTATCTACGGTTCCGAATAACAGATCATTGATCCTTTTGCTCTTGATGCTGTTCTCAAGCATCCATCTGATCTTTGACACCGAAAAATAGGGATCCGGTACAAGACCCGTTATTTCCTTTATCCTGGAACGTGCTTGGTTATCCAGTTTACCAAGTTCTGTCTCACCGCGCCTGTCCTGCCATACGATGGCATTGTGGATCGGCATCCCAGTGGTTTTGTCCCAGATTACTGTGGTTTCCCTCTGGTTTGTCAGCCCAACTCCTGTCAGTCTGGAAGGGACGCAATCAGCCTTATTCAGGGTTTCTTTTATGCATTCTCTAACAGTATCAAGTATGGTGAAGGGATTCATCTCAATCTCACCTTGGGGGCCATATATTATTCCAATTTCCCTGACTGAGAGATATTTCATTTTTCCTTCTGAATCCCATAATGCACACTTGCACTGGGTGGTTCCCTCGTCCACGGTGAGAATGTACTTATCAGTCAACCTCAAAAAATCCCGGACCGATATATGATGCTTTCGCATTTTGCCCAAACGGGGCTGTGGAAAATTGGCGGAATATCCATGGAAGAAAGAAAGATAAATAAGAATTAAAGTCATCAGCATAGACCTGCAGGGGTTGTCGAGATTGGTCAAAGGCGCCAGATTGAGGGTCTGGTTCCGTAGGGATACGTGGGTTCAAATCCCATCCCCTGCACTTCAAATACCCTAAACCACAATTTCTTAAATACTCGTATGCCAATTGATTTGTGTAAAAATTACC
>DAICSO010000073.1:0-4095 GCA_027368075.1 bacterium | reverse complement strand
CAGTAATCACGTTAATTCCGCGCTTCTCCGTGAATTCGCTAAGTGGGTAGTGGATGAGGTCATTGCTGTCCTTCACCATACCCTCGATGTAGTACGGAATGCCGCATTCAGCATAAGAAACAAAGGAACCGCCTTCTACAACAGTTGCGGAAATGTTCCTGTCAAGTCTTTTTGCCTTGGATACGGCAGCCATGCCAGCTGCGCCTCCACCTATAACTAGAAATTTCATGGATTAGAATGAAATGAGAAATAATTAATGTTGTGAAAGCGATTGAAAATTGCTGAAAAATTCCCAGGAAAAGATTAAGGGTAAACCTTAGTCTTCGCCGCCTCCGGGTGGTGTTGGAGGAGCAGATCCGCCTTTGGACTTGGTGGCTATGACATCATCTATCCTGAGTATCATTACGCTTGCTTCGGTGGCAGACTCAATCGCCTGTTTTCCCACCCTGATCGGTTCAATGACTCCGGCCTTTTCCATGTCTTCCACTTCTCCCGTGAAGACGTTGATGCCGTATGTCTTCTTCCCCTCTGCATGCTTGCTTCTGATCTTTATCAGGACGTCAATCGGGTCAAGCCCCGCGTTCTCTGAAAGTGCCCTGGGTATCTCCTCGAGTGCATTGGCAAACTTCTCAATTGCGAGCTGCTGTCTTCCGCCGACCTTGGAGGCATATTCCCTCAGCCTGTACGAAATTTCGGCTGCAGATGATCCGCCTCCGGTGACATAAGCTCCATCCTCAACCGCAACCGCAACTACGTGCAGTGAATCTGTCAGCGACCTTTCTATTTCGTCAACAACGTGATCGGTACCTCCCCTGACAAGTATGCTGACTGCCTTGGGGTTGCTGCATCCCGTCACAAATGTGAGGTAGTCATCTCCAATTTTCCTCTGCTCGACAAGTTCTGCCTTTCCAAGATCGGACTCGTTGAGTTCATCTATGGAGGAAGCTATGGATGCACCGGTTGCTTTTGCCAGCTTTTCAACGTCGCTCTTCTTCACCCTTCTTACGGCGTAAATGCCCTCCTTTGAGAGGTAATGCTGCGCAAGGTCGTCAATACCCTTCTGGGTAATCAGGACGTTTGCCCCGGTTGCCTTTACCTTCTGAACCATTTCCTTCAGGAGATCTTCCTCCTGGGACAGGAATTTCTGTATCATCGATGGGTCGTCGATCCTGATGTTGGTGTCGAATTCAGGTTTCTTTATCTCGAGAGCTGCGTTCATAAGTGCAATTTTGGCATTCTTCACAAAGTCTGGCATTCCCGGGTGGACCTTCTCCTTGTCAACGATGATTCCATCAATCAATTCTGTAGCATCGATGTCCTCGCCCTGCTTCTTTACCATCTGGATATTGTCAAAATCGACGGTCGTCTTCCCGTTCTGGGTTTCCGCAACCTTGTGAACAGCCTCGTAGGATATTTCGTCAAGGATTTCTTTGCTGCCTGAAGCGCTCTTGCTGCTTAGGGATGTTCCAGCCATCTTCATGAGAAGCTTCTTGTCATCCGGTTTTACTGGCTTTGAAGCCGCCTGCAGGATCTTCTGAGCCTCTGCAGCTGCCATTCTGTAACCCTCTGCAATAACAGTTGGATGGACGTTCTGGCTGATCAGTGTCTCCGCTTCCTCAAGCAGTGCTCCTGCAATGACTACAGCCGTAGTTGTACCGTCTCCCACATAACTGTCCTGTGTCTTTGAAACTTCCACCATCATCTTCGCTGCCGGATGCTCAACATCCATCTCCTTGAGAATAGTCACGCCATCATTGGTGATGACAATGTCTCCAAGGGAATCAACAAGCATCTTGTCCATTCCCCTTGGGCCAAGGGTTGTTCTAACTGAGTGAGCAATGCTCTTCGCAGCTTCAATGTTATTTTGCATGGCATCCTTTCCGGATTCCCTCTTTGTACCTTCTCTTAATATAAATATTGGTTGTCCGCCTATCATTATGATCCCAGATAAGTAAAAATAAACTTCTATATAAGTATTTCTAATTCGGGTTTTGTTTACGCCATTACCGGTATATAGCAAACGGCTTTGCACTCAAAAGACACTTTTCGAGTGAATTTAAGTACAAAATTGACTTTAAGTGTAAAGCCATAGCAAACAGAAAGGTTTTTCGATCAGGATTAGCTGAATAGAAACTCTTCACTATCCCCCTCTTATGACTTCTTAACTGACCGATGCAAAAATCAGGTATACAAGTGCATTATACCTAAGTGAATGTATTAGGAAATTTCCCATCGTTCGACAAAGCCCATTCGGAAACAACTTACTGCTTTTTCCTGGAAACCGATTCAAGGAATTCAATCAGCAGATGCGGGTCGTGAATTATCTTATCAGGATGGTAGTATGAAAGGGTCTCCATGTCACCCGATCCCCAAACGGCGCCTACCGTAATTAGCCCAGCTTCTCTTCCTGCCGTTATGTCATATGGCTGATCTCCGACAAACACGCACTGATTACTGCTCAGCCCCAGCCTCCCTATTGCCAGGAGGACAGGTTCCGGATCTGGCTTCTGGTAAACTGTATCTTCCTGCGCCACTATGAACTCGAAATACTGTTTCATTCCGGTGAGGATGAGCATTTTCTCTGCATGCTTTCGTTTTGAAGAGGTGACAAGTGCCATCCTGTAATGTTCCGCTGTGATCTGAAGCATGTCTCTCACTCCTGGAAAGGGTGCAACCCCATCTACCATTGTTTCAAAATGCTCAGCCCCGACACGGTATATCTCATCGCCATCGTCAGGAAACCAGCTTTTCAGGACCTTCTCTACTGGTCTACCAATAAGCCTTGAGTTTTCATCACCGGTAAGTTTCCTTCCGAGAACTTCTTGAAAGGCGAATTCCGTGGACTTCGTTGAAAGTGACTCGCTGTCCAGTAGTGTTCCGTCCATGTCAAACAATACGGCTTTTATCAATGATTTTCAATCAAGAATCTGGATGCAGCTATTGAACGTTCTCATATTTTGACAGTGCCCGTTTCAGCCAATGGTTGTTTCATTTGGATAAGCAAAAATAAGATCCATAGACATGGACAGTTTCACACTCGTGACCGGTACCAGTATTTTGCCACGGCCTCTTTCATCCTTGATGGTTTCAAACCCCGAATAAAGATTTATTGTGGCTGGCAATTACCATGAATGTTCAGGTTCGAGACTGTGAAAATTGGCGGGAATGAATACGAGTTTTTTTCATACTCGGTAGGGAATGCACCTCTGCTCATACTCAAGGGAAAGAAAGGGTACGTGATGTGCGGCTATCTAAATCTTGAAGCTGCAGAAAAGCTCGGTGACACGGCTGTCAGAGCTTCGGGTGTAAAAGACCTTGAGACTCTGCTAGGCGCATCTGTCTCTGGCGTCACAGGAAAAGCAAGACTTCTGGGCATAAATGAGGGACAGAAAGTTTCAGAAATCATAACCAAGCTGTGACTATTCTTATGGGAGTTCAAAGAACAGGATCCGCAGCGGTTTCCCTGATCACTGACGGAACATCCATTCTTTTCATAAGGCGCAATGAAAGGAAGGATGATCCATGGTCAGGCAACATCGCATTTCCTGGAGGATTTATCAAGGCTGGCGAGAGTCCTGAAAAGGCAGCCATCAGGGAGGCTTTCGAGGAGACATCCATAAAACTGCAACCTGAAAGTATAACCAGACGCATGGATCCTATGAATACGGTTAGTAATCCAGGGGTGTTTGTTTACCCCCTTGTCTTTTCTGTTCAAGAATTCGGATCATACAGGCCTGGGGACGAAGTTGCCGATATTCGGGTTATAAGAATATCAGATCTTCAATTTTCTCCTTCTCCAGCCAATTATGGTGGATCTTATGTGAACGGAGGATGGATCATCTGGGGATTGACTTTCAGGATCCTAAGGAAATATCTTGGCATTTCTTGAATTCAGGATCGGCTGACTATTCTTGTGCCTCTATCATCAAAAGAAACTCTAACTACGAGCCGCGACAGCCTGACCATTCTGTCAGATGTATCCGGAAGCACGGAATACGTGGTAAGATCGGGAACTGCTCGCATGTCAGATTCCTCTATCTGTGCATATCCGGCAACAGAGCTCCCATCGAAGACAACACCCTCGCTCAACGCACT
>DAICSO010000072.1:0-4143 GCA_027368075.1 bacterium | reverse complement strand
CTATCTGGCTAATTTTCCGGTTTGCCCTCAGGGTCAGACCCATAATTCCCAGTGTCGGAAGAATGAAGATAAATGGAATGTAAAATGGAACGCCATGCATTATACCGAAGGTGAACAGGCCTATTTCCATTGCCAGGATAATAGAGATCACAACTAGGCCCACTTTGTTTTGGACTTTAGTGAATCTGGCATCAAGGGGAGCAACTCCTTCGGGGCCAATTGCTTTGTCAACCCCGGCACTAACCCTGCTTGAAAACGAGGGCTTCAGAGTTGTGCCGCAGTTGGGGCATTCGCTTTCTGTTCCCACAATTGCATTATTGCAGTTCTGGCAATTCACAAAACTTCATAAATAATCACTATTAAATATTTCCTATGTTAAATTATTTAGTCGAAATAAACTACTTACAGTGAAATTTGACTGTGGATTATGTATGAAGGCCTCCCTAGGATAAGAGAAAACTGTTCTTGGAAACCGCCTTATTAACATAATAATTCATAGGGAGGGTGTTGAAGGAGGTACTATCGGCCTTGCCCTTAATAATAAATCTAATTTTTCTGTTCCTATTTACTTCCGTGAGTATTATCATTATTTGATTTTGCAAGCTAGTAGGAAGGTATTCATCTCTTAGCTTTGAATGTGGGGGAAACTTGGATAGTGCCTGCTTGAAAGGCATTATTGTATTACATGTAATACGGGCAATACAATCCTGAAGTCAAATTTCTATGGAAACTTCACAATTGCTTGCTCTACAAAATAGGATACGTGTCATGAAGTCAGGTTTAACCATCGCTTATTTGTTTTCTCACTTTTCATACCATCTTGAGATAGCCTCGTTTTCTCCTCTAAACATCTTATCCCCCTTATCCTCCTACTTCCGACAGTTCAAGTATACACGTATAGAGTCCGATCTCCCAGTTCTACTATCTGTGGAGGGATGAATCCCTGGAGTGAGTTTTCCCGTGAAATTCGGAGTTAGAGCCCTTACATACAAGAACTTCCCCAATCGCTATTTTTGGTAAAACTTATTTTTCATCATCAAATCACTTTGGTTCACTTCGTTACAATTGCACCTTCAGTAACAAATCATATATTTTTTCTCACGAAATTAGAGAAGAATACTCTTGGGACTATTATAAGTAAATTTAGCCCACATTTTAGAATAGTCGTTGGAAATCTTGTTGTCGGTTGGAATCGGATGAAAGGTGGGAGACTAGCCTGCAATTCTCTCTGGATCCACAAGTGGATAAATTTAAATTCTTGTATTAGGTGATATCTTAATGACCGATCCTCTGGAGAAAATCCAAGATGAGGGGCTCCGCCATTCTTTACAGATGATCAGGGAACTTATGGGATCAATGGAAAGAAGCAGGGACCTGCAGGATAGAATTCCGGGCTTTAAGACGCAAAAAGGGATATACAAACCACAAAATTCTAACTATGCGCTATGGGTCAGGCAGACCAGCCGGGGCATCTACCCAGATCAGGATGTTACAAATCTGCCCGATGGTTCCTGGCTCTATCGGTACACCCCCGAAGCAAAAAATGGTAAAACCGACATGTCGCTCAGTACCAACAATGCGTTGCTCAACTCAATGGATGATAGAGTGCCCGTTGGGGTATTCATACAGAAGAAGCTACCGGGCTCGGACAGGACGTATGAAGTAATGGGATTAGCGTACGTGGAGGAATACGATGGAAAACATTTTGTGATGCATGGAGAACCAATAGAAATCGAGAACAGGCCTATGACTAAAAGCTCAATAACGCCATTCCAGCCCTTCGAGACATATCGGGAAAGACTCTCAGAATCCACAACCCCCATAAGGCAAAGAGCGTTCCAGACAGCTGTCAGGAGAGTATATCATGAAAAATGCAGTTTATGCGAAATAGGGTTCAGATTTCGCGGAGAGCCCATAGGCCTTGAAGCAGCGCACATAATCCCAGTTTCTGATCGTGGAACTTCCATAGACATTAGGAATGGAATATTGCTCTGCAGAAATCACCACATCTTGTTTGACAGCTACCTCTGGACCTTCGATGAGAACTTCAGGGTTCGTGTCTCGTCCGACAGGATATTCAGGGAATCAGCTGCCAATAATCATGTCCTGAAGGCAGAAGGGCGTAAACTTGCCAATTTGCCCGTAGAAGATTATGATCTCCCTGCTGTAAAGGCTATAGATTACCGCCTTGACCTGTTTGAAAAGAACAACTCCTGAGACCTTAACCACGTATCCGGAGGCTAATTTAACCTCACCATCCAGTGTTCCCAGTCTATTGAGTTCAGAGAAATTACGGATAGATTGTCTCTCACTTTAGCAGAGGATTTACTCCAGTACTTTTGGAATATTCAACCTTAAATTTTGGGTTTAGCTTTTACTCTTTCAGGTCTGCTTGGATGCGTGTCCTGCGATAATTAGTTTTATCCGAGATCTGATACAGAGCAGGTATCTCTTTCATTTGCTGCCCTTCCAAACGTTCTGTGACATCACGAACGCCCTGATATCCACTTCATCAGGAAACGGGTTATGAAATTGTTTATCTGATTGGCTTTTTCAAGGCCCTCTTCAGAAATTTACCTTTCCCAGAGACTCCTGTTTCCTTTGTCCGCTATACCCAAATGTAAGATGAACTCTAAATCGCAATGATGATGTGTAAAATAATGTACATACCAATATCGGATGTAAGTAATTTCGTTTCCTGATATGGGCGAAATTTTTATTCTTTTCACTAAAATCTCTGTTTTCCTAGCTGGGCGGTTAATCCCAGTGCAAAAATCCTCATGCAAAAGGCAAAAAGATTTATATTTATGTAGCTAATAGATGAGGTATGTGCGACTGGCATCGGATCACTAGATCATCTAATGATGCGATATTGAACATTGATAACCATGGAATGCAGTGAGGGAGATAGCCACGACCAATTCTTTGTACAGAAAAATTTGCACACTCGCTCAACGGAAACCAGAGTACAGTGAGAGAATGAATGATGAACCAGGGTCGCACGTAAGAGGAAGAAACGTATGGTCTCAGTAGGTATAGATTTGGGTTATGGAGATACGAAAGTAATCGGTGTAGACGGACGCAGAGAGAAGTTCCCATCCAGGTGGGCAAGATACGACGCTAAATCCTGGGGATTTGGAGGATCGATACTTTCGCTGGCCGTTGACGACGGGGAGCCTTTCATATTTGGAGAGAACGCCACTGGTGCTGGTGTAAGGGAACCCCTCGGAGATGGAAGGCTATCGAGTGCGGATTCACTGCCACTGCTTGCAGCGGCGCTGTGGATAAGCGGTGCCGGCGATGGCGGAGCACAGACCAGCATATCGCTTGGTAGCGGAACACCTCTTGGTACCTTTGATCAGGAAGTCGCTGCCGCAAGGGAATCGCTGGAGGGAAAAACGCTGACAATAAAGGCAAACAACGGGCAGACAAGACAGATACACATAGAGAAACTTATTGTCAGACCACAGGGAGTTGGAGCCGCACTATACCTTGTTGAAAAAGGACTTGTCAAGAGCCAGCCCGGGTACGGACTTGTGGTTGATGTTGGTTCCAGAACAACTGATGTTCTGACTATAAACCTCATGAACATGGAGCCCGTCGTAGAGATGTCGTTCTCAATAGAGGCAGGAATAGGAGACGCGGTCTCGAATATCGGTAAGCTCATAGCAAGGCAGACAGGATTCGTAGTTCCAACCGATGTTGCCAGACAAGCACTGACCTCACCTGTTATGTTCAAGCAGAGGCAGGTAGGAGGGGCGGAAGTCGGCGCACCTATACTGAAGGAACTCTCCAACAGGATACTTGACAGCCTCAGGGCAAATCTCAGAGGGGAACTGGATCGTGTAACAGCTTTGATACCCGTTGGTGGCGGAGCTGCTCTAATTGGACAGACACTTGATGTGCTTGCACCGGGAGCGCTTGTAACTGCTGCACCGGAAGATCTTCAGTTCGCTAACGCCCTGGGATACAAGGACGCTGCTGAAAGAACAAAATAATTTTCTTTTATTTTATTATATTATGATGTGGAACGACTTCTATGAACTCATAGAGGTAATAAGTAAATGGATATCCAGGTATCCGTACCCAAGGATGTATATATATCCGGCAAAAAGTCCAAGGAATGCACCTATGATAAATGTT
>DAICSO010000071.1:0-4544 GCA_027368075.1 bacterium | reverse complement strand
TCTTTCGTACTCTAAAATGCTGCAGGGGATTCCTGCTCTGCTGCTCTTCTCAGGTCATCCCTAGCCACAAGCAGCAATATTCCCGTTATAATACCGTTGAAAATCAGGGCAACTATTCCGAAGGCAACACTGTCCGCATCGTAAGCAGATTTCGCATCTCCGCTTTCGATGAACCTCTTGATAGCCAGTATCCTATACAGCACCCAGATACTGATTGCGAAGAAGAAAATAGGGACTAGCCCAAGCAGAACAGCGAATGGAAAAACTGCTGGAGCTGCAATGAGAGCCAACAGAGCAAAGGAATAAAACCCGAACCCAATTATGACAAGAATCGAGAGTATCATCGCTATGAGCACCAGCGTTGGTGCCGATCCCATTGCCCTCTGGTTGACCGCATTCCCAAGCTGCTGGGTCTTGATAACGTTTCCTTCATCCGAAATAATAACCTGGTATTTCCTTGGCTCTGAAAATGAATAGAAGCTCAATACCACATTCCAGACAGTACCCGTTCTCGCGCAGGATACGGTCGTTATGCTTCCCGTTGCCACTCCGTATTCCCTGGACAGCCACTCCTTGCCAATCCTATTGGCCTCGTCAACTGAATTGATTGTCATGATTCAGGCTCCTGTAACATTTGTTTATGACAAGTACATTATTAAGAATGCCGCCTGGTACAGAAGCATTGTACAGACATTCACTGCCATTAAGAAACCTATTTATCCACTGAGGCGTTTGGACTTCGTAACGATTGATCATTTAAGGGACTGATAAACAGATGAGATATGTGGATGTAGAGAAGAGGCTGGATATGCGCCTCACCCTGACAATGGAACAACAACACCCCATACTTCCACTCCTGGAAAGGGAGATTGACACAATACCCCTTGATTCACACCACTCAGGGAATGAAGCTTTCATCGACCTTTTTATATGCGGTCCACCAATGGAAAAGCTTGAAGGCGTCCTCTCCCAGTTCCATCCAGACATCATGGGGGGATGCCTCATAGTCAGGATGAAAGCTGAGGAGATGGGGACTGCCGCCTCCGTTCTTGATCAGCTGGCTGAGATACCGCTTTCAGCTCGCGGGAGCCTTTACCTCACTGACAGGAAGATCTTTGCGGACTTCAGGATTTCCTCATCGGACATCTCCCCTATAACCGAAATAGAGAAGCGCATCATAGCGATGAATAACCGGGTGAGGATTGCTGATTTCGGTCCCGGGGCAGGAGGCATAGCTACCATAGAGAAGGTGGATTCGCGGATACACCTCGGTGTTGTCTCATACGAAGTGGACATACTCAGGGATTTTGGTGATTCAATTAAGGGTGACTGCTTTATAGAATACAACTTTAACCAGGTTGAGCAGAACGGCTTCAGGGCCATAATTTACGATAGCCAGGGCGAATCTGCAGCGTACATTGACTCCCCCTTCCTGCGGGAAGTGCAGAGGCTCTCAATAGAGGAAAAGATACCGAAAGCTGCAATACTTGCGAGGCCGGAAAATGGGAGGTATAGATCTTTCACGTTCTTGCCGGATTCCATGGTTGATAACCAGGTGTCAATCCTGTACAAGGCTGCATCAAAATTTCCCGAAGCAGATTTCAGGCTCCTGGCAATCCGGTCATACAGCAGGGAAGTGTGGGATTGGATATGACAGCTCCTCGCTTCCTCGTACCGTGATCCACCCAGATGCGTTAAATGCTCCTGAAAGGTGAATTAGGTATTCAGGGCTCCTTAAGCCATTAGATTTTTAGACTTTTCCCGGGACATAATGGCAGATGAGTATGCAGGAAAGACCTGAGTTCTATGACCAACCGAAATATAGGGGGCTTAACTGTTATAACGCAGTGAATTATTCCCAAAAATGGAAATTTTTTCAGCACTGAACATCTTCGGATCCATCGATCTGGCAGTAATGCTACTATTCTATATCTACGAAAACAGCAGACCCCTTTATTCCGTCCTCTTTGGAATTACCTGCATTGGATCGTCGGCTTATGGCTTCCTTTCCGGCACTTGGCCTTTCGGGATCATAGAGCTTGTGTGGGCGGTTTTCAGTATCAGGAAGTTCTTCAGCAGAAGGAAAAAAACTTTTGGAAATATTTCAGGACCCGCTGACTGAATTCCATGAATGCCATGCACCAACTCACCTTGCCCAATTTTGTACATTGCACCCTGCCCAGATAGTGCACTAAGGACGCTAGCACTTATCAAAACGCCCCCATGATTTTATCAGAAAAGCGTTTTCTGTTTCTTCCCAGGGTCATGGAGAATGTTTGAAACCCAGTCGATTTTCGGCCTACCCATCTGATCAAGGAACTGGTTGACTGTTCCAGGACCAAATCCCTGGAAATGATTGTTTGAGAATACGCTGGCGTTCCCGATTTCACTTTCCATTGCCTTGAGTTCGGCTGCCCATTTGCCGATTGACGTGCTCCTGTCAAGCCGCATCGATCCGAACTGATCCTCCGGGATACTCCTGTCACCCACCAGCCGGAGGTACACTTCAGATGTTGTCATTATTCTAGGAGTATCAACAAATGGCGTCTCAGACCATGCAAGGGTCACGCCGGAAGCTTCTAGCTCCGAATAGATGCTCTCCCTGAACCACGAGTCATGCCTGAATTCAACCGCAAACCTGAATTTCCCAGGCAGCAACCTCAGGAATTTCATGAGGTCTTCAGAACCATTTTCGTACCTGAAAAATGGAGGCAGCTGGATAAGTATCATGCCAATCTTGTCCCCGAGGTAGCCTATTGCATCCAGGAAAGCATTAAGGGTATTTTCAATTCCGGAAAGCCTTTGATCGTGCGTGATCCTCCCCGGAATTTTTGGGTAAAACCTGAAATCTTCCGGAGTCGCTTCCTTCCAGGATTTCACCGTGCGGGCGTCTGGAATACTGTAGAAGGTGGAGTCAATTTCCACGGAATCAAACACCCTGGAATACATCTGCAGGAAATTTTCCGGAACAGTTCCCCTTGGATAGAAAGGACCAACCCATGTCTTATAGCTCCAACCGGAACAACCAACCCTCAGCTTCATGTTACTCCTGCCCGCATGAGTAATAAGAAATTGTTGTGCAATAAGAACCTTTTCCAAAGCGATGGCCTCAATTCCTCACACCACGAACAGGATGCTGGTTTCATAAAATACACCGAATGCAAAACTCTGCCCGTTATACTTGGGAAAAACCATATATATGGATACGATTGATAGCACAGGAACCGAAGGCTTGGATCTATGACAGGCAGTCAAGGACCGGTGAAACACCAGTGAAAATGATAGAGGTTGCCAATCTAACGAGAAAATTTGGGGATTTTACCGCCGTTGACTCTCTGACGTTCAACCTCGACAGGGGTGAGGTCTTCGGCTTGCTTGGCCCGAACGGCGCCGGGAAAACCACAACGGTGAGAATACTCTGCTGCCTCATCTCCAAGACAAGCGGAAGCGTCAGGATTGGAGACCTGGACACTTCCGACAGGGACGATGCGATGAAGATAAGGAAAATGATCGGCCTGGTTCCTGACAATGTCGGCCTTTATGACACTCTTGGCGCTTATGCAAATCTTGAGTTCTATGGCAGGATGTACGAATTTCCGGAAAAGCAGCTGAAGGAAAATATTGAGAAATACCTGAAGATGCTTGATCTCTGGGATAAGAAAGACTTACCTGTAGGTTCTTTTTCCAAGGGAATGAGACAGAAAGTGTCACTGGCAAGAGCTCTTGTACACGATCCGGAAGTGCTGTTCATGGATGAGCCCACCGCCAATCTTGATCCGGAAGCAGCGAAGACAATAAGGGATGTGATACTGGATTTGAGAAGGGAGAACAGGACGATTCTTCTCAACACGCACAACCTGGATGAAGCCCAGCGCATCTGCAACCGTATCGGTGTACTGAAAACCAGGCTCATCGCCGTCGACACGCCGGAAAACCTTGCAAAACTTGTTTCCGGCAGGAAAACAGTGGTCCTGCTTGAAGAAATGAACGACAGGATACTTGGAGCGGTCAGGGCTCTAAACCCAAGAAGTGTGGAAACGGAGGGCAATAAGATAGCCGTAGGCATGGCTGATCCCGACAGGGAAACGCCTGCAATCATCACCGCCATTGTTTCCTCAGGTGGCAAAGTAAGGTCTGTCAGCGAGACAGGTGCATCACTTGAGGATATATACCTTCAGCTTGTAAGGGAGTAAGAAAATGAGACTCTGGAAATCATGGATACTTGCAAAGAAGGATCTAGCGATCATGAGGAAACGCAGATCGCTTGCGACGGCCATTCTTGTATTTCCTTTGGGATTGGGCATAGCGCTTCCGCTGCTTATTGAGTACATTATCGTAAGGAGGTCTGCGACCGTAACAATTGTCTCATCCCTTCTCGGAGCTTTTCCTTTCTTTTTCATAATTCTATCAGCACTGCTACCGCTCTACATATCCAGCTACGGGATAGTCGGGGAAAAAACAGAGAAGAGCCTCGAGCCCCTGCTTGCCACCCCGACATCCGATGGCGAGATACTGATGGGCAAATACATAGGCGCATTCCTGCC
>DAICSO010000070.1:0-4682 GCA_027368075.1 bacterium | reverse complement strand
CTCATTCACAGGATGAAGTTTACCCAGGTGAGGTCCTGCATATAGAACCCGGAAATACCTGTTTTCCCCAAGTGTAACATGAAATATTCGCCAATCTATATTCATTTCGCTCCTGAACTCATTTCCAACGATGTTTGCCATTGCAGAGACCAATTCACGGTCCTCCGTTCCATTGGAAAGCTGAAAAGCTATCTCCACCCCTTTCTCCATTCTTGAAAAAGCCATGATATTATATTACCATTTGCAAAACGCATTCTCTCATCTATGGAAATGGATCAATACATTTGAAGCGTCAACTAAATGGAAAGGTTCTTTCCATTCCCGCGGAAAGATATCCACAGTACATACAGGATATATCCTCCGACAGAAACTGAATGTCCCACAATGAGGATGATTATGAACACCGTGAGGGAAAAGTGATATGTAAAATCGCTGAGTATGAAAATCAGGTAGTAGAGAAGCATTGCAATGACTAGTATGTATGTGGCTGTAACTAAAGGTCTCCTTGTCTTCAGCCGCTTGGCAAACTCTCTTTTCTGTTCTTCTGTTTCCTCGACCTTCATTGTCCCAAGGCCAAGGCAGCTGGGGCATATGTCAAGGCGTCCGGAACTGTCCCTGATCCTTCCGGTTCCGCTGCATGCATCGCACGTGATTTCCAATGATTTATCAATACTTTTATAGTATCTAAATCCTCGCTCGCACGCAATTACAGCTTTTCAATTTTTATGTCTTCAAGCCTGGATATCCCTTTCCTGATACTATGATTGTTCAGTTTCACCCTGATGGGCGAGCCTGTGACCAGCTTGCCGCGGTAATCGCAGTGAACGTGTAAAAGCCTGATGTTGGTATCGAAAAATTTCATTCTCTTGACAATTTTCAGGTCTCTTATCTCAATATCGCCAATCTTGGGGATGTCTTCATAATGCAGAACTGACAAGTGGCTTCCGTCCATAAGTTCATAGTCCTCCAGGAGTAGATCAAAAGGCAGTTTCACATCCCTTCCAAAGTGTACCATCGCAAGGTTTTCATCCTCTATGGATAATTTCAACGTGAATCCGGAGATCACGCCGGAGTCTACAAGCTCATCAATCCTGCGCTTTGCTGTGATCCTGCTTATTCCGAGTTCCCTTGCAATGTCGGAAAGCGACATCCTGGAATTACTCTTGAGTATGAAGATCAACCTCTGGTCTATTTCTGTCCTGTCATTGATTATATTGTAATCATCATACCACTATATTTTACACTTTGCAAAGAATCGTCTTTAATAGTTGCCTGTAATCTACAAACATGGCAAAAAATATAGATCCTGTGTGTGGGATGAAGGTTACGGATACGAGTTTTACCAGCAACTATACTGGAAAGACATACTATTTCTGTTGCGAACATTGCAAGCAGACATTTGACCAGAATCCTATTAAGTACACCAGGTAATTCTCAATGCCCACAGATCCGGTATGCGGTATGTACGTACCCGGGAGCAGCAGCATCTTCGCGGTAGTTGATGGGGAGAAAATCTATTTCTGCTCAAAATCTTGCATGCAGGAATACACTTCCCCGAATGAAAAGGAGAAGAGTCTGCGATACAGGTTAGCAGTTGCCTGGACATTTTCCATCCCCATCCTGCTCATAACATATTTCTTTCAGTTTGGGTACAGAGATTACGTTCTTCTGTTACTGGCTCTTCCTGTCCAGTTCTATTCAGGATACGCTTTCTACCAGGGAGCTTTCATGGCCATAAAATCGAGATCGGGGAACATGGATCTCCTGATAACCATCGGAACTGTCACCGCATTTGTCTTCTCGCTGTTCATCACTATTTTCCCCAAGGCCATAATCTCAGCCGGCATCTATTTCGACGCTTCCGCTTTCATAATCACGCTCATTCTGACGGGAAACTACGTGGAGAACAGCACGAAGAAGAGGGCAAACAGCTCGGCTTCCAGACTGGTGGACATGATCCCCGCTACAAGCCATTTTATAACCGATACGGGAGATGTAGAGGATAGAAAAACCAGTGAAATTTCCGCAGGAGACAGGATTCTTGTAAAGCCAGGCGAAATGTTTCCTTGTGACGGGAAGATCGATGAGGGTGTGACTGAAGTCGATCAGTCAATACTGACCGGAGAGCAGGAGCCTGTGGTAAAGAGGGTTGGTGATGCGGTTTTTTCGGGAACTTCAAATCTTAACGGTTCTGTGAGAATGGAGGTATCCAAGACCGGAAAGAATACTACGGTTGGCCAGATATATGACCTGATACGTAGAGCATCCACCGGAAGAGCTAATGTGCAGAAAATCGCTGACAGATTCTCTGCCATCTTCATACCCATTGTTCTGACCGTAGCAGTGGCCTCGGCTATTTTCTGGCTGATATTCCTGAGTTACGCAGGCAGCCCGTATTCCGTGGAAATAGCTGTACTCTCCTTTGTATCGGTTGTCGTGATCGCCTGCCCGTGCGCGATCGGTCTCGCTGGACCCATAACCATGCTGATTTCGTCCAGCATATCATCAGAAAATGGGATCGTGGTAAAGAATGCAGGGTCCATGGACAGACTGGCAAAAGCAACAAGAGTTGTATTTGACAAAACCGGCACATTAACAAGTTCGGATCCTGAAATATCCTCCACAACGGTCATCGGGAGCATGAAGGAAAGTGATCTGCTTGCGCTGGGTGCAGCCCTGGAAATGAACTCTAATCATCCTGTTGCGAGAGCAATAACCAATGAGGCTAAACGCAGGAATTTGAGCCTGAAAAAATGCACCGAAATCAAGGAAACCCCGGGAACAGGAATAGAGGGTATAGTGGATGGGAAGAAAATAGGCGTGGCAAGGTCAATTCAGCAATCCGGGTCCGCGGTGGACATCCTGGTCAATGGTGTAACTATGGGTTCAATCAGGCTGGAATATCCCTTAAGAGACAGTGCGAAAGAAGCAATCGACCAGCTGCAATCCATGGGTCTTTCAGTATCCGTGTTATCAGGCGATTCAGAGGGAGCTGTAAGGGAGATTGCCCAAAGGCTGGGGCTGAATGACTTTCACTCTGGCGTATTTCCTGGAAAGAAAGCTGATATCGTCAAGGAATATCAGGAAAAGGGTGATTACGTCATTTTTGTGGGTGATGGGATCAATGATACCGTTGCCCTGGAGACTGCGGATGTCGGGATTGCAATGGGATCTGGGTCGGAGATAGCCAGAGACAGCGGTGACCTGATAATACTCAGTAATGATCTTAACAGCATCCCGAAGGCCATAGTAATAGCAGGAAAAACAGTCTCAAAGATAAGGCAGAACATTTTCTGGGCATTAGGATACAACTCGGCACTGATACCTGTTGCTGCGGGAATTCTGGTGCCGGCCTTCGGGCTGGCGGTCTATTCGGTTCTTCCCATGCTCGCTGCGCTCGCCATGGGTTTCAGCTCCACCACTGTCGTGGCCAATTCAATCCTCATGAAAGGCAGAACGGAGAAGATCCTGAAAAATATAAGGAAAGCTGGCGCTCTGACTCCAGTTTCCGGGAGCACATGAAGAGATGGAAATACGGGTTGGCAAGGGATCAGTTTCAGTTGGCGACAATCTGCTGGCTAGAGTTGGAAAGAAATTCATCGTTCTGAAACTCATTACCGAGACTGGACCCTGTACCGATGCTATGTGCCAAATTATCATGACTGTACATGCTACATTGGAAGACAGCCTGAATCCAGAATTAATTATATTCCAAGCAGGCGACACATATATTGCCATGGAACCGGCTGTTTACAGGGCAATAGATCGTGGGCGACAAACGGTGAGTGTGAGAGAAAACAGGCATGCCAGCCTGGTCGTGAAGGGGTTCGCTCCGGTTCAGTAAGATAGTAATCTAGACATTCCCCTTATTAAGGACAGCCCACTGGAAATCGAGAATGTGCCTATACTCTCTTTCTGGAGTGACGGTGATATTATTCTTGAAAAACTGAAGTTCCGTTTCCCGATTATCTGCCAATCCTGAGACGTTGAATGTCATGCTTATGACGTCCTTTCTCTGGGAGATTCCTGGAATTTCGGTAAAGACACCGACGTTGCCATCAGGCATTTTAACTTCTGCATAACCAAATGCAACGCTGTACACGTGGTTTTTCGAACTATATTCAACGGGGTTGTCCTGGCTCACGGATGCATTATGCCAAAGGACATCAAGAACATCAGTAGAATTAACCGGGATCTCGCTTTTTGGTATATTCATTTCTTCACTGTGTTCTTCACCCTTCAGTTTCTGTTCAATTTTTTCAATTTCTCCCATTGTCATTTCACTCCCCTATGGTGGCCAGGTATGGAAAATCATTCCACCCATGCCTCTGCATCCCGCAAAGGGTGCATTCTGCAGAACCCTTACCTACCTACCATGGAGGCGGTGTTAACCATCTCCTTGGCTGCCTTGGTGTAGCGCATTATTTTCATCATGGGCCCGTCAAGCTTGAATTTTCCGGTCAGGATCCCCTGGATTGGGTCTATCTGCTTGTCAAGCAACTTAACCCAGTTTGAATATTTCCCGATATACTTGAATTCGGTCTTTGGCAGGTTGTCACCGGAGTCTATATATCTTGCTGATCGACATTTTCCGTGGTAAAGATCAAGATACACATACTCGTCTTTCGGATGCGTATCGTCCTTTTGTACAACGAATAATATGTCACCCTCCCAGGTTTTGC
>DAICSO010000006.1:0-31007 GCA_027368075.1 bacterium | reverse complement strand
GCCTCTAAATATTACTACAAACACCCCTGCGGGAGCGCTACCAAAGATGATATACATAATCACTCACTCCTCCGCAAGCTATATGTACAGCAATGGAGGCGTACAGGTGCTCTTCCAGCAGCCCAATCCAATGATTGCACTGGTCGGCACGCTTCTTATTTTCTTTATAGTTGCATATTTCCAGAGCAGCAAGATAGAGTTGCCAATAGCTCATGAAAGGGTAAGGGGTGCCAGGGGGCGTTATCCAATCCAGCTGTTCTATGCATCAAATATACCTGTTATCCTGGCTACCGCGCTGCTTGCCAACGTATCTATGTGGACGCTGCTCTTCTGGAGCAGCCCTGTCCTCAGTAAGATACCCATACTTGGCCACAATGCACTTCTTGGATCATATCCGACCGCCGCCATGATTGCTAACTACGGGTCAAATGCCCTGCAAAGTACGACACCAACCGGAGGGTTGGCATTCTATCTCTTCACACCTAACGGTCTGTCTGACTGGCTGTTTCCTATCCTGCAGCCGGCATCCAGCCAGAGCATACTTCTTGGGCATGCTCCATGGGAAGAGGGAGTGCACATACTGGTGTTTGTGCTGTTCATGGTGATAGCATCGGTCATATTTGCCAAGTTCTGGATCGAGACAACCAACATGGGCGCCAGCTCCGTTGCAAAGCAGATCCAGTCCAGCGGTATGCAGATACCCGGCTTCAGGCGTGATCCAAAGGTCATGGAAAAGGTGCTCTCCAAATATATACCCACGATCACCGTGTTCAGCGGTGCCGCTGTGGGACTGCTTGCAGCAGGCGCGAACCTCATAGGCACTGTCGGCAATACAAGCGGAACCGGCCTCCTGCTTGCCGTAGGCATAGTCATACAGACGTACGAAGCAATGGGCAGGGAACAACTGATGGAGATGCATCCGGTCATAAGGCAGTTCTTCGCTGGTGGTTCTTAGATGAGAGTTGTCATTTCCGGCGTCGCTGGAGTTGGAAAGTCAACGGTCCTGGAAATAGTTTCAAGAAAGACGCAATACGATATCATAAATTTCGGAACCCTGATGTTTGAAATGGCACGGGAGATAAATCTTGTCAAGGACAGGGACGGACTGAGGAAACTTGGAATCGATACCCAGATCAACCTGCAGAAAAAAGCATCCAATGCCATAGGACGAATGGATAATGTCATCATTGACACCCACATGGCCATAAAGAGCCCCAAGGGATATCTTCCGGGGTTGCCTGAATGGGTTCTCAGGGAACTGAAGGTATCCTCATATTTCCTCATTGAAGCGGATTCCCGGCTCATAGAGCAGAGGCGAAGGAACGACAGTTCGAGGAGCAGGGACGAGGATTCTGCTGATACCATCCGGGAGCACCAGGAGATCAACAGATATTTCGCAGCCGCCTATGCAGTTTTCTCCGGTGCTACCGTTAATTTCATAGAAAATCCAGAAGGCAAACCAGAAATAGCGGCAGATAATATAGTAAAGAGGTTGATGGTAGTTGACTGAGACAAGCCCTCAGAGGCCAAGTTCGCAGGAAGCCATGAAGAAAGCGATGAGCTTTCAGATGGTGTATCTGTTCATAATGATAATGATGGTTGTGCTGGTTTCTGACATATCAATAAGGAACGCCATCGGGACAATGATGAACAAGGTTCTCATGCCAGTAATAGGCTTTAATTACACAACCCCCCTTATGACGCTATTTCTTGTAGGCATACTGATAGGGTTGATCACCTCAGTCCCCCGTTACTTCTTCACAGACTGGATAAGCATGGGAAGGGCCCAGAACCGCATGAAGGCTTTCAACAAGGTTTACAAGGAGGCATTCAGGGCAAACCAGAAGGACAGGCTTGCAAAGCTGAACAAGATGAGGATGGACGTAACCATGGAGCAGCAGCAGCTTTCCATGAACACGATGAAGCCCCTGATGATCCTGACAGTTTTCATTTTCCTGATATATATGTGGCTTTTTGTCTACATATCTGCCCTGCCGTACCAGATAATAGCGACACCATGGGATACAGACATAAATCTTGCTACTGCCAAGATATTCATCGCACCATACTGGATAGGGATCTACTTCATAGCGAGCTTGGTAATAGGCTACTTTGCAACAATGATAATAAAATACATAGACTTCACATTCAAACTGAGGAAGTACGAGAAGAGAGAGATTGATGCTATTAACGATTAGCGGTGAAATAGGGAGCGGCAAATCAACCATTGCCAAGCTGGCCTCCACCAAGTTGGGATATTCTTACGTTTCAGGGGGAGACATCTTCCGGGACATCGCGAAGGAGAAGGGCATGACTGTCGACGAATTCGGCGCTCTTGCAGAGAAGGAAGAGAATATAGACCGGGATCTTGACCGGCTGCTTCTTGACGCACTGAGAAAGAACAGGAACATGGTGGTAGATTCAAGGCTGTCCGGATGGTTGTGCTTCATCAATGGCATCAATGCTCTGAAGGTTTTCGTTAAAGCCCCGCTGGATATTCGGGTAAAACGGGTTATGTTCAGGGAAAACCTTCCTGAAAAAGCCGTAAGGGCTGAAATACGGGCAAGAGAACAATCTGAAATGAAAAGGTACAAGCAGTATTATGATATTGACTATTCCAGAACGGATATCTACGACCTGATTATAGACTCGGGTAGCAGAAGCGCTCAGGAAATAGCGGATGAATTATATGACAGAATATCGTCAGGCGGAAAGAAATGATCCGGAAGGATTCATTGTAATAGACAAGCCAAAGGGGCCGACCAGTCATCAGGTGGATTTCTGGGTCAAGAAAATAATTGGTACTGACAGGGTGGGCCACATAGGCACACTCGACCCCAACGTATCGGGCGTGCTGGTGATGGCAATCGGCCGAGCTACAAAACTTATTGAAATAGCGCATGAGGAGCCAAAGGAGTACATATGCGTCTTAAGGACATACTCTGAGGTATCCGAAGCAAGGCTCGGGGAGGTGCTGTCCGAATTCACCACCGATATCTACCAGCTCCCTCCGGTAAGGTCTGCAGTGTCAAGGACAGTAAGGGTAAGAAGAATTTTTTCAATAGATCTGATGGAATATGGAGGGAGGCTCTCGCTTCTCAGGATAAGATGCGAATCTGGGACATACATCAGGACTCTCTGCACCGATATTGGGTATGTACTTGGATGTGGCGCTCAGATGGCAGAATTGAGGCGAACGGCGACCGGTCCCTTCAACGAGGAAAGGATGGTTACGTTGCAGATGCTTAAAGATGCGGTATATCTCAGCACCCAGTCCTCTGGAAAAAAGTTATCTGAAATACTTCTGCCGGTAGAATTCCTGTTCCGGAGTTACCCGAAGGTAGTTGTTAAGAATTCGTCACTTGAAAATATCGCCCATGGTTCGGATCTCTTTCCCGGCGGGATCAAGGCCATCGTGGGTGAACCAAGAAAGGGAGACCGGGTGTGCGTGGTTTCCGAGGATAATTACGTTGTGGGAACAGGAAAGATGATGGTATCATTCGACGAAGTCAGCGATCTAAAGGTTGTTGACTTTGATAGAATCCTTATATCTCCTACGGCTAAGGTTACTGTAGAAAATGAGGCAAAACCAGAGAGAAATAATGTGGTACGGAAGGAAGTCCGGCAGGGATCTGCTGCCGTACACAAATTTGGAAACAAGCTACATCCAGATCATGGACGATCTCAGGGCGGGGGTTATTCCAGAGACATCCCAGCCCGGGTCGGGAAAAATACCCGATTTGAGGGAAGTCCTTATCAGCTACGGAAGAAAAAGGATAAAGGAAGAATTCGCGGGCGATCAGGTAGTCATTAAGCTTCACGCGGTAAAGTCTGAACTTGACCGTATCATCAACACGTACCTGGAAAGCGCTATGCCATTTGCTACCCTATCTGGAATCACATATCATGATGATGATCCCTGCGCATTTTTTTCAAGGAACCTGGACCGGATGAAAGGGGAAATTGAGGATTCCGTGGTGTTAAGGGAACTATGGTCGACTGGAATGGGCCTATGCAAGTACCGTTCTGCGCTATCAGAGTACCTGAACGTGGAGATAAGGAAGGTGATGCAGAACACTTCAGATCTGGTCGGTCCGGATCTTACGCTGGAGATCCTGTCCAGAAGCGGGGGCCTGAAGAACCTTGTCAAATATCCATCAAGTACGATTCAGGTACTTGGCGCAGAAACCGCATTCTTCAAGCACATGACCACCGGCTCGCCACCGCCGAAGCACGGCGTTATCTTCAAGCATCCGGACGTTTCTCCGCTTAAGCCATCCCTGAGGGGAAAGGCCTCAAGAGCCATTGCAAACAAGATAGCCATAACGTCAAAGGCAGACTTCCTGGGCACAAAAATGGACATAGAGCTGATGAAAAAACAGCTCGACAAGAGGCTGAAGGAAATTAAGTCCGGTCAGTAATTTGTAAGAGCTTTCTGGTACAGATATTTCTCTCCGGGTATGTTGACGGGATATTCTCCAGTCAGGCAACTCAGGCAAAGATTCCGCTTTTGCATTCCTATTGACTTTACCAGACCGTCAATTGAAATGTAGGCCAGCGAATCAGCGCCGATTTCTTCTGTTATTTCCTGGTTAGTCCTCCCTCTTGCTATGAATTGATCCTTCGTTTTCATGTCTACTCCAAAGTAGCAGGGGGCAATGATTTCTGGCGATCCTATCCTGACGTGCACCTCCGTAGCGCCCGCCTTTCTCAGAAGCGTAACGATATGTCTCATGGTATTGCCTCGTACTATGCTGTCGTCAACAAGTACTATACGCTTCCCCTTCACTACTGACCTGATCGCATTCAGCTTCATCTTTATAGATGCAGTTCTCTGAACCTGCGACGGCATTATGAAGGTTCTGCCGGAATACCTGTTCTTTATGAGACCCTCGCTGTAAACAATGCCCGACCTCTGGGAAAAACCCAGTGCCTGGGCCCTTCCTGAATCCGGTACCGGTATTACAACGTCAGCATCTACAATGCTTTCATCGGCGAGTACCCTTCCAAGTTTGATCCTGGTTTCGAAAACCTCTATGTTGTCTATTATGCTGTCCGGCCTGGCAAAGTAGACATATTCAAACATGCAATGCGCTTCCACCCTTGAAGATGCTATGAAAATTCTTTTCGGTCCGATGGGAGTTATTTCCACCACCTCACCGGGAAGCACATCCCTTATGGTTTCTCCTCCAAGCACATCCATTACGCAGCTTTCTGAGGCAACAACGTAAGTATTGCCTGCCTTTCCAAGAATAAGAGGCCTTATTCCCATGGGATCCCGGATGGCAAAAAGCCTGTCATCAATCATGAATGCAGCGGAATAAGCTCCTTTAAGCTTTGACATAGCGATCTTCATTCCATTCGCAACGCCGTTTTCCGCTATCTCCTTGGAAAGTTCCATGAGCATTACTTCGGTATCCGAGGAAGTTGAAAATGTAGCCCCTCTTTTCTTGAGTTCCTCGCTGAGCTGCTCTGCGTTTGTTATCTCTCCGTTATGGGATATGGCAAGATAGCCGGACGCGCTGGACACAACAAATGGACCTGCATTCTCCAGGGTTTTCGTTCCCATTGTAGAATATCGCGTATGTCCGATTCCCACGTTACCGGAAATCGGGTTCTCCTTCTCGTTAAAAACGTCGCTTACAAGCCCCATTCCCTTCTTCAGCTTCATCATTGTGCCATCAAAAGCTGCTATTCCGGCACTTTCCTGCCCACGGTGCTGCAGCGATTTCAGGGAACTGACAAGGTAGCCATAAGCCTGTTCGTTGGAAATCACGCCAACTACAGCGCAGTGATCACTTGGTTTTTGCCCAGTTATAGGATCTTGTTCTTGCTGCGGGAAATCCACAGTGAGAGCACCTCTTTTGCCTGATGTGGTATGTATGGTGACCACATCTCCTGCAGGTAATATGAACCTTCTTATTGTTCATCTTTCCCATTGAATAGGTTCCAGTACTCATATTCAGTCACTCTTTGATGGAGACACAAATATCACATTGTCCCCTCTTACAAGAATTCTTTCATGAACTCCCTTTGTTTCGCCGCCGATAACTTCACCGGCATCCCTGATAACAAGGTTCATGTAAACATCGTATCCTTCCAATATGCCAGAATATCCTCTGTTTCCCTTTACGTCGACCAGAACATTCCTTTCTATTGAATTTTTCAGCACATCCAGTGGTTTAATTACGTTGATTGTGGGTTTAGGCATATTCGTTTCGCTGACAAATTGTAAAAAACTATTTAACCATACCGCATAATATTGGAAAGCCTGCTTGATCGGGGGACGTTTTCATAAATTTACATATTATGAGACAAGCATATTATACCTTTAATAATCTAGGATTAAGATGCCAGACGCCGATCCAGAACTCCATTATGGTGAAGAGCTTAGAAAGATCTTCCAGGAAATCTATTCATCAAGGAGCAGGCAGGAGAAGGAAAACCGGATTCTCAGCCTTGTAAGGCAGCTCGAGAACTCCCCGCCATCGCAGAGCGATTTGAAGTACCCGGAATTTCCACAGGACATAAAGAAGCTCATTACCAGTATCCAGAAGCTAAACTCACCTGGAACTGCCGGCCTGGCACAGGAATTGATGAAACTCGTCCCGGACAACAGGGACGTGAAACTTTTCTACTCAGCATCAATATATAACCCTGCGGAACCGGATTCCTTTGTGGATCTGGTATACAATGACGGCGACTTCTGCCAGGATGCAGACACCGATGCCAGGCTGTTCAACGCGTACGATAACATTTCAGATCCAACCAAGCCAGCAATATTCTTCTCTCTGTGCGGGAAATATGATCATAAGATGTTCTCGAGGTACCTGGAAGGTGATCTTGACGACGATGTGAACTCCACGATAATAAAGAATCTCCAGTCAAAAGGCAGGTACGATGACCTTTCCAAATTCCTGGAGGAGGTATGCAAGCGGGATAAATCCATAACCTACCTGATTGAGCTTATCAACGCGTACCAGAGAACCGGTGAGCTTGGCAAGATGTCAAAGGTAATAGGGCAACTGAACTACGATGAGATCGAGGATGTGGACAGTTTCCTGATACTGATCAAGAAAAGCATGGCTTCTGGGAATTATTCTCTAGCTTCTGAGATAGCCAGGCGTGCCCTCTCAGAATACCCGGAGGATCACGATCTGATGACTGCTCTGGGCGAATCTCTGTATCTGTCAAACAACCCGAAGGCGGCACTTGAAGTCTTCACAACAATCAACTCCACATTCAAGGATGATTATGATTCAGTTAGAAGACTGATAGATATTAACGAGGATCTCCACAACCTTAAGGACATGATAAAATGGATCGATGTGCTCTGCAAGCAACTTCTGTGCTCCAAGGAGGAAATGATCAAGAAGATCCGGGCGGAGATAGAACTTTCAATGTTTGATGAGGCCTACAGGGACATAAGGGAGCAGAATTCTCCAGTAAAGGACCTCGATTTTTCAAAACTCTTGATGGAGATTAACCTGAAACTCGGTAAGATCACAGAGGCACTGAACACCGCCGAGGATATACTGGCATTCACTCCAGACGATCCTGACACAGTCTCCTTTATACTGAACGACCTATTTAACAGGCATGACTACGAAAAATTCCTTTCAAGAATATCTACTGTAGCTAGCCGGGAAGTAAAAACAAAGTTTTCCGGAATGGTTGCAGCCAGCTTGATCTATACCGGGAAGCTCGAAAACGCAATGAACATGATATCATCAAGCCCTGAAATACTCGATTCTGAACACTTCATCGACTCAATATATTCCAGCCTGAATAAGGACAGGGAGATTCAGGCACTGCTGGAAACCCTCTCATCCATCAAGGCAAAGAAGCCCATGATAAGCATGGTCATAGGAAATCTCCGCGGCAGGCACGTAGTCGTCAACGATACCCTGCCGGAGATAATAACCGGCTCCCCGCCAGTATCAATAATGGCAATTGTCACCTTTGACAACGTGAACAGATCTTCCGCGGTAGTACCGGATGTAATCAGGAAATTCATATCCAACTCTAAATACAAGCGAATCCAGATCATAGTGGATACCATATCTGAAATAAATTCCGGGAAGTTGCCCAAGGACATTATGATTTTTCCGCAATTTCATTTTCCAGTTGTGAAGGCACTTATCATCAATGGTTACCCTGACAGGGCAAGAGATCAACTGCACACAATGGAGGATCTCAGGAACCGGGACCCGTTCTATAACTATATGGAAGCTTTCCTCCTTTTCAAGAGGGGAGACATAGCCCAGGCTTCCAAATCATTATCTCGGGCTATTTCCATGCTCTCTAATGCTGATTTCTTTGACCTGGAGACAAAAATTTCCCTCTCTGGAAACGATGAAAAAAGTGCTCTTGAATCAATAGAACTCATTGTTGCGATAGGGGGGGAAGAGTCCATAGATTTTGAATTCATAAATTCATACATCAGGAAAAACAAGGCTCTGCCTTTCAGGAACAGGTTGATAGAAACTCTGTCCAAAAAGGAAGTTAGGAATGTCTGGTTTCTCAGGATTCTGAGGGACCGCATGCTGGAGAATTCGTCATACGATGATGCGGTACAGTATTCCAGAAAAATCGTGGAAGCTTCTACCGTAACCGCCGAGGATATCAGGATGCATGTGGATATACTTAATGCATTGAAGATGCAGGATTCAGTTATTGATTTCCTTATTGAAAAGAGGGAAAAGGTCGGTAGCGGTGCTGTAGAAGTAATGATAGGAGACTGGTATTACTCCCGTTCCGATTTCAAGGACGCTCTCTCTTACTATGAAATGGCCATCTCTAAGGGGTACAACCAGGAAAGGATCGACAATTACATTGAAACGCTAATCGAAACAAGGAATTTTGATGAAGCCAGGAGACTCATAGGTGCTTCTGATCAGAATGGCATGTCGCAACTGAAACTTTACTACAGAACAGGGGAAATTCAGAAGATCATAGACCTCCTCAGGAAGATTCGTGTGGAGACAAAAGATGATGAAGAACGCATAGCATATATTTCCCGCGTCCTCTGGATGAACAAGGAGGTGCGTGACATACTCATAGGGATATACCAGCATGAAGGGTTTCTCTTCCTTGGCAAGATTATATCAGATAGGATGATGGAGTCTAGTGAATACGAGAAAGCCATAGAGGTAATGAAAAACCTTCAAAAAAATTATCCGGATAATATTGAGAATCTCGTAAAACTTTCCAGCGCATACGAAAAACTCGGGAAGTTTCATGAGTCCATCGAGGTTCTTCATTCCGCACTGAGGCACGCTAGGACGAGTGAAGCTATATTTGCTGTTGTTGACAACCTCCTCAGGATATACTACCAGCAGAACATGTTTCTTGAGATTAGGAAATTCTATGAACAGAACAGGGAGTATGTGGACTCGACAAATATTCACTTTATAGTCCGGAGCTACATCAATCTCGGGGAATATGAAGCAGCCGAATCAATAGTCGGCCGCTACCACGGTTCTTTGGTCAGCCCAGAAGCATTCAGCGAATTCATGGAAGAGATCAATCACGTAAAGAAATCGCAGGAAGTGATGGGATATGTGGAGCGGCTGCTGAAACTTGAATACAAGATCGGAAAGCGCTTTTCTACTGAAGATGCCGTTTCTACCGCTGATATCCCCATTGATGCTGTAGAGGATGTTTTCACATTTCTGGGAAGTGACGTCGGATATTCTGATATGAACGACGAGAAATACGAGGTGCTGAGCAGGGACATAATACAAAAGGTCTGCAAGAAGACAAGGGTTAACAGCATAGGAGACCTTAATATCAGCGTAATATACAACAATATGGCCAGGAGGGACCCGGTAATAGCCAAGAACATATACGCATACATTAAAAAGGAGATTTCGACCGTCAGGAAACCAAAAATAGAGGATCAAGACCTGCAGAAGTTGCTTAAGTCAGCCCTGAAGCAGGACGTAGATCATGATCCGTTCAGGGTAGCATGCAGGCTAAACACCGGCATTTCCGAGGCAATGAATGTAATCGCGCTAATGAATTACGTGTCGACTGTCAATGCAGGCGGGAGATCCGGGCATGTTTAGGGGTTACTTCACATCCACCAGCAGGGAAGAGACAAGGGATATACTGATCTCAGTCGGTGCCCTGACGCTGGCGTTCTTCATTTATAATTCCATACATAGCCGTGCGCCTCTCAACGGATATAACACAGTCGTATACCTGCTGGAGGCATTCGTTGGGATGGTCACCGCATTTCTTCTCCACGAACTCTCCCATCGCTATGTGGCAAGAAGTTATGGCGGCATCGCATATTTCAGGATGTGGCCATTTGGGATAGTCCTGGCCCTGCTGACCTCCCTGATCGGTTTTATATTTGCCGCTCCCGGTGCGGTGAATATCTCTGGAATATATGGAAGGGAGCAGATGGGAAAGACGGCACTCGCTGGCCCGATGACAAACCTGGTGCTGGGACTTGTGTTCCTAGGGATATTTTTTGCATCTCAGCCTGGATCGCTGATGGAGCAGGTTTTCTACTTTGCCGCAGTCATTAATCTATGGTTTTCGCTTTTCAACATGATACCGTTCGCTCCGCTTGACGGGTCAAAGGTCATATCGTGGAACATAGGTTATTATGCAATTTTTGTTGCAGTTTCGCTAGTGATTAATGTATACGCTTTCTTCTGAATGAATCACACCAGCTCTGAGAACTTTTTGTTATCGCTGGTCAGGAAAAATATGGAGTTTTCTCCCACGTCGATCCTATACTTTATTTCAGCTGTTACGCTCGAATCGTGCAGGTTGAATATCAAGTCGTCGTTGTCTTTCATATATTCCCAGATCCCGACTCCTGGTTTGAGGATCAGACCAACGTATGGTGGATCCTTTGATGCCACGAAGGCATTCTTCAGATTTTCCATGTTCGTCTTCCCATTTTGATAAAAAGTGACAGACACTTCCATGTTTCGGTATCCAGTCCGTATAGATAATTTCTATCCAGGCCGTTTCCCCGGGATAATGGTTTTTATGTGCAGGTATATTACACATGCCTGCGCTCGTACTCAGGTAACTCCACCTGTGATGTAAGATACCATGCTGTCGACAATCCGCTCCTTTACCATCGATGGATTCTTCCAGGAGAAAAGGGATGGCTCAAGGTAGCAAGCAAGGGCGCATTTGTTGCAGCTTTCGTAAGGTTCCCAGTTATATGAATTCCACATCTTCCTGAGGTCCACCTCCCAGACCTTTTCCGTGCCCTCGTATTCGTTAAGTACATAACAGGGTTGAACCATCCTGCCGGACGGGTCGATGTTGACAGTGAGCCATGGCTTGCATATCCACTTCTCTGTCCCGTACCAAGAATTGAGCAGAGCATCAAAGTATTCCTTTGAATTAAGAACCGGATATCCCCGCATCTTGTAATCCCGAAGCAGCGCTATTGTGTCCCTGAGCTTGTTCCTTTCAGGCGACATGGGATCTGCCGTGGAGTAATCATAGGCTATCTGGAAATTTATGCTCACTCCGAGCTTTACTGAGAGGTTTACAAGATCCGTTGCCTGGTCCATGTTTTCTTTCGTTATGGTTGAGCTTATTGCCATATGGACATAATCTCTGGCAGTTTCAATGCCCTCGACCGCTCTCCTGAACGATCCCTGTACTCCCCTGAGCCGATCGTGCAAATCTCCTATGCCGTCCAGGGAAACGAACAGGTAGTTCAGGTCATCGCTTATACTCCTTATCTTCTGTTTGAGCAGCCAGCCATTAGTGACCATGGATGTGTGGAATCTACTATACGATTCATTAAGTATTTCACCGATATCATTTCTCAGGAGCGGCTCGCCACCTTCAAATCCAAGGAAAGAAACACCAGCCCGCTTCAGCGACTCCATCATCTTGACCTCTTCATCAATGTCAAGAAGCTTTTCATCTTCCCTTCTCCAGAACGGGCACATCTTGCACCTCAGGTTGCATTCATAGAGGAGTTTATGCCCCGCGATTAATGGTATCTTTGAACCGGAGGATGTTTTCATCGTCCTGAGTATTCCCCTGGCAACGACGGGCCGGATCAGTGCCATTATATAACAATCAAAACGCATATACATACTTTGTGAAAATGCCCGAACGGTGAGGAATATGCACACTATAGCAGCGGCATAACCGGCAAGTCGCTGCACATCATCTAATGCAATGCGAGTCCGGGATTAGGAACTGTTATATATCTTTCTTATATCCGATTATTCGGAGCATCAGTTCTGCGACAGGCAATAATTTACGTATTCCTGTCAGGGAAATCAGCTTCTGGAAATGATCATAAATGAAGTATAAAGACACGTGCACATCCTGCGGAATAGGGCTTGTTGAAGTCGGATACTCGATTTTTGATTGCCCGAACTGTGGAGAGGAAGTCATAGGCAGATGCAAGGACTGCAGGGAACATTCCACACATTATGTCTGCAGTGCCTGTGGGTTCCAGGGACCTTAGGGGATTTGAATGGGAGAAGTTTGTGTTGTTTTCAGGGTCCTGCCCGAGGACTCGGATATGAATATTGAGACCCTGGAGAATGGGATAGTGCATAAGATAAAGGGTATATGTGAAGTAAACAAGGTCACAATTGACGATATAGGCTTCGGTATAAAGGCACTTAAGATCCAGGTGGTTGTCCCAGATGAAGAGGGCAAGATCGACAGGGTCGAGCAGGCTATTTCCTCTGTCCCTGGAGTGGGCCAGGTGGATAGCGAAGATGTTACGCTCGTATAGTTAGCCAGAGTGATAACTACATAGTATACCATTAGGTATTAACAATGAAAGCATAGAACATCATTATGCATACATGGGAAAGAGGATAAATCGCGGTCTCTTCAGATCAGGCAACGGCACCCTGATTCATGCTGATCTCAATGGATCATATAACCTAATAAGAAAAGCAATCCCCGAAACATTTGCGAACGGGATAGAGGGGATAGGGTTATTCCCACGAAGTTTAAGCGTTCCGCAGTTCTGTGGATTGGTAACTTCCAAAGGTGGATGTTAACATGGTTAACGGAAATCATAACCTGAATCAATCAAGCTGAGGGGTTTTCAACCCTGCCAAAATTTATTTTATCTGTAAGGGATACTGAAACCAGATAATTTAGAGGTGAGATATATGTATGACTGTTCAAAAATTCACAAAATAACAATTCAGTATGCCTCCGAAGGTCCCGGAAAGTATGCAGCAGATTCGTGGAAGATACTGACTGAGGAGGAGTCAAAGGCTATCTGCCAGATTGCCAACGATTCGGACAGGTCAATAGAAGCTGTCATAAGGGCCCATTCTGCAAAACCGGTCAGATCCATTGTTATAAACCAGGACGTGCATATGATGGATCCTTCCAAGGTGAAGGTAGCGGTTGAGTAACTTCTAACGCATGAACCTGTGCCCACCATCGACGGGAATTATTGCTCCATTAATTAGAACTGAATCGTCACCAGTAATCCAGTCCACCACCTCTGCTATGAGATCCGGAGGGTTCTCATTCCCGCCCAGAACGTATTTTTCTGCATCTCCTTGAATGTAGGAGGGAGCAATCGCGTTGACCCTGATGCCGGATGAAAGTAGTTGCGAGGCAAGTGACTCAGTAAGGCGGTTCAGGGAGCTCTTTGCTATTGTGTATGACATCTTGTTTGGTTCCGGGTATCCAAGTGTTTCTGCGCTGCTGACTAGGAGGATAGACGACCCGCTGTCCATTACTTCGAGGGCAGAGGAGACAACCATAACGGGTATCCTGACATGGTTCTCCAGCATTGAATCAAGCATCCCGTAATCCCTGATGCTGTCCTCTCCGTATCCGCCTACCTGTATCACGAGTGCATCCACGGACCCGAGACGCTGTTTAGCGGCTTTCATTACAGCATCCACGCCCTTCCTTGACGATACGTCACCTGGAGTACAGATCAAGTTACTGCCTCCCTTCATCTTTCCGGCAATTCTCTCAAGTTTTTCCTCATTTCTTGCTGAAATCAGCACCCTGCAGCCGGATTCAAGGTATTTAGCAACCATTGAAGACCCCAGCCCCTCGCTTACTCCAACAATAACAATGTTTCTCATCCGTGATTTACTCACGCTTTCAGAATTGAATCAGGTGTAAAAATTTACCCGTTTCAATTAATAGGATTGTTAAAAACTTATATCCATGCTTGAAATCAGGACTGATAGTGTAGGTTTCATCCGTTGCTATCCTTTAATGATAAAAGTATTAAGGATGGTAAAAATGTGGGATTCGACAGGCGTCAGATCCGAAGTGGCCTATATGATGGTGATTTAGTTGAAAATGCCAAAAACAATGATGATGTATTGCAGGTTTTGCAATAAACACACTCCGCATGAAGTTGAAAGAGTCAGGAAGAAGAAGGCAAGCGAATTCAAGGCTGGTCAGAGAAGATTCAGGAGAGCAACTTCCGGTTTCGGCGGTTTTCCCAGGCCAAAATTCGAGGGCAGGGAAAAGCCTACCAAGAGGGTAAGCATCAGATTCCGTTGCGAGACATGCAAGAGAGCTTCTACTCATCCGACATACAGGGCCAAGAAGTTTGAACTGGTGGAGGCATAAGAATGGCAGAACAGAAGTTTGTAAAGCTGAAGAGCATAGGCAACAAATTCATAAAGATAAAGTGCAAGGACTGCGGGAACGAGCAGATAACGTACTCAAAGGTGTCGTCTACTGTAGTCTGCAACATATGCGGAGCTACGATTGCTAAACCGACCGGTGGAACGGTTGCGGTTTCAGGGGAATACACCGGAGAACTTTAATGCGAAAAGAACTGCCTGAAGTGGGTGACCTTGTTGTTGTCACCATAAGGGAAGTGAAAAATTTTGGCGCGAGCGTAAAGCTTGATGAATACCCTGGAAAAGAGGGTTTCATCCACATAGCTGAGGTTGCGACCGGATGGGTCAAGCATATTCGCGACTACCTGCGTGAAGGCCAGAGGACGGTATGCAAGGTATTGGGGGTAAACCAGAGCCGGGGATACGTGGATCTGTCACTGAAGAGAGTCAACGACCACCAGAAGCGGGAGAAGATTTCCGATTGGAAAAATGACCAGAAATCAGAAAAATTACTGGAAATCGTTGCAAAATCCCTCAAGAAAACTCCAGAGGAATGCGACAAAGAATTCGCGGACGAACTCAGGCAGACCTATGGCACCCTTTATAATGCGTTCGAGGACGCTTCTTCCAATGAGAACTGGATGCCGGATGTCAAGGCCAAGTGGAAAAATGCGATGATCAAGGTGGCCAAGGAGAACATCAACACACCCTATGTAAAGATCAACGGGATGATAGAGGCATACTCTCTCGCCGGGAATGGCGTGGAATCCGTCAGGGAAACAATTGTGCAGGGTATGCTCCCCGGGGTTACAATCCAGTATGCCGGAGCACCAAAATACCGGCTGGTCGTAACTGAAAAAGATTATAAGACGGCCGAAGATTTGCTGAAGAAATCTGTACAGTCGATAACTGATGCTGCAAAGAAGAACTCGGTAAGCCTCGAATTCACAAGAAAACAGTAAATTTATGCACTCACTGATAAGGAAATGTATCGAAAATGGGCACTACACAATGCAGGTGGTCTGCCCCATATGCGGTTCGGCTACTGAATTTGCGCTCCCGCCGAAATATTCACCGGCAGATAAATTCCAGAAGTACAGGTTGAAATTAATGGATGGCGATAAAAGTGGAAAAAATAATAATAAATCAATATAAAAAACCAAAACTGAACAGTCCGATACTCATTGGAGGCCTGCCTGGTATTGGCAACATAGGAAAGATAGCAGCAGAGTATCTGATTGAGAAACTGAAAATGCAGAAAATGATCGACATATTCTCCCAGTATCTTCCGCCCCAGGTATTCATAGGCGATGACAGCACCACTTTTCTTGTCAGGAACTCCCTGTATTACAAAAAGTTCCCCGGCAAGAAAGACCTTATGATACTTGTCGGAGATTTCCAGGGAACCACGCAGGAAGGCCAGTATGAGATGTCATACAACGTGCTTGAAATTGCCAGAAAATACAATGTGAGCATGGTTTACACACTTGGAGGCTATAGCATAGGGAAGATCATAGAATCACCAAGGATACTCGGCGCAGTTACCAGCGTGGAGCTAAAGCAGGCTCTCATGGAAAACGGCGTGGTATTTCCAAAGGGAGAACCCGGCGGCGGGATTGTTGGGTCGGCAGGTGTTATGCTGGGGCTGGCAAAGGAGATCTTTTCGATGAAGGGTGCCTGCCTCATGGGAGAAACCTCCGGATACTTTGCTGATCCCAAGGGTGCCAGGGAAATGCTCAAGGTCCTCTGCTCAATTCTGGGAATAGAAATTGATCTGACCGACATAGAGGAAAGGAGCAAGCAGATCGAGCAGATCACGGAAAAGATGCAGGAAGAGGTACAGGGAAAGAACCAGCCAAAGGAAGATCTCGGCTATTTCCGCTGAAAAAAAATTAAATTTGGCTCTTCCTGCAATACTGCGGCTAAGACAAAAATGGAATTGCCAGGAAACGAATCTAATGCGGGACTAACAAAATCTTATTTATTCATGGGCACTCAATCCTCCCGGGAAAAAATGTTGATTGAAGCTGTTATCCATTATTCCGGGATATTTCGTTCTCCTACCTGGAAGAAAGGGCAAGCCTCCTTAATATTCCCCCCAAATATCTGTGATGAACCATAAATTTTAGGAGGTTATTCTTTAGCCTTCCACATCTAATAAAAAAATAATGGGTTTATATCCATTCCATTTCCGACGCCTAGCTTATGGCCACATGCCCTATATTTGGCGTGAACGTTATGCTAGTCGGCCCCGCGATGTGCAGGGATGAGGTCAGATCGAAATCTATCACCACGTCAGTGGTTCCATGCGCCGAAACCGTGAAGGGCTGGACGATTACGGCGAAACCATTGCCGGATAGAGTTGCAGTCACGTTGAAGCCGAACAGGACAACAGTTACCTTGGTGAGTTCGAGCCGTATCTGCGTATACTTCTGTGCTTTCAGGGACATGCTGCCCAGCAGTATTGCATTTGCGGACGTGACATTCAATATATCGACGGTCTTTGTTGTGCTGATATTTGTCCAGCCTGTGGCATTACCGTGTATCGCTATCTCTGAAAACGTTAGATTCACCGCGGAAACGCCTGCGATCGAGGTGTCAGCTACAGAGACATTCACCGTTCCATTGCCTTCGTAACCGAGGTAATAGTAGGTGCCCACAAGTGCTGCCACTATTACGATTACTGCAGCAACTACTGCATATTTCCTTTTCATGTACTATCACTTCCAGACCTGGGGGATGCATAATTCCATTTTGGTACAATGATGATTGGATTGTACCAGAAATCGCACACAGCGGGAAAACAATATAAGCAAGGGAATTATTGGAAAGGCATGAGCGCCGGCAGGGCAATGGCATCGCACTACAAGGAAATATCAATTGCGGAATTCTTCGAAAAGAACAGGCACATTCTCGGATTTGACTCTCCGCAGCGTTCCCTGTTCATGATTGTAAAGGAAGCGCTGGACAACTCCCTGGACGCATGTGAGGAGTGGGGGATATTGCCTGAGATATATGTGGAGGTTGCAAAAAAATCCGATGACACCTTCTGCGTAACGGTCAGGGACAACGGGCCGGGGATTGAGAGGATCGAGGTTCCAAGGGTATTCGGACAGCTGCTCTATGGATCGAGGTTCCATGCTGTCAGACAATCCCGCGGACAGCAGGGGATAGGCATCACTGCCGCAATACTTTACGGGCAGATCACCACCGGGGAGCCGTCCAGGATACTGACAAAAACCCAGGAGTCCGACGTCGGGTTTGAAATATACATGCAGATAAATGTCAAGGATAATAAGGGAACAGTGATCTCGGAAAAACCGCTAATTGTGAATTACGGACATGGGATAGAGATTTCAATTACTGCCAAGGGACGATACCAGACTGGAAAACAGTCTATTATAGAATACCTCAGGGAGACTGCTGTTGTGAATCCGAATATGAACCTGACTTTTGTCGACCCTGACGGTATCACTACGGTTTTTCGGAGAAGCACGGAAAAGCTTCCCGAACCGGCGAGATCCATAAAGCCGCACCCTTTGGGACTCGAGCCGGGAGAGATCATCGGCCTAGCTGCAGTCTCAAGCGAAAAGCACCTTCGATCCTTCCTTACGGGGGAATTCAACAGGGTAAGCGACCGTGTTGCAGACGAGATACTGAAGGAGTCAGGGCTTGACGGCAGCACCTTCCCTGGAGAAATGAAGGCTGAATCTGCAATGAAGCTCCAGCATGCTTTCAGGAAAGTGAAGCTTATGCCACCTCCGGTTGACTGCCTCTCCCCACTGGGTGAGGAATTCATCAGGAGGGGACTGATGGCCGTCTACGAGGAGCATCACCCCGCATTCTATTCTAAACCGGTGACAAGGCCGGTATCGGTCTACAACGGGAACCCATTCTCCGTGGAGGTTGGGATTGTTTATGGTGGAGAACTCAGGGCAGATGACCAGGTGAAGATCATACGATATGCTAACAAGGTGCCGCTTCTCTATCAGGCTGGCGCCTGTGCCATGACCAGGGCAGTTGCTGAGATCGACTGGCGTCCGTACGGCATGGACCAGAAGCAGGGAGCCGGTGTGCCTTTTGGACCCATGATAATCCTGGTTCATGTCTACGGAACAAGGGTACCCTACACTTCAGAATCCAAGGAAGCGGTTGCCGCAATTCCAGAGATCATTGAGGAAATCAAGCTTGCCCTGAAATCGGTGGGCCGTGGCCTGAAATCATTCATGAACAGGAACGAGAGGAAAGAAAAGGCAAACGAGAAGTTCAACCTGGTGATGAACATAATACCGGAAATAGGAAAAAAATGCTCCAAGATCCTTGGCCGGGAAGAGCCAAATATTGATCGGGTCATGTCTCTCGTGGCAAATGTAGTATTCATAAAGGAGGAAGGTTCGAAATGCGACGGAGGTTTCGACGTCTTGGCGAGGATTTTAAACTACACTTCGGAGAGCCGCACGTTCACTCTCTATGCGGAGCCGGTTTCTGGGAGGGTAGACGGGGAGGCAATGTGGACAATTCCCTCGATCGTTCCAGCCGGTGCTTCTGAAGTCAGGTTCAAGGTCCTGACAGAATCTGACAAATATCATGGGACAGACTATTATACAACAGGAATCAACCCTGTGCTTGTGCATGGCGCTGAACCTCTGCCGGGTGACTGGTCATTGCGCGAGGAGGAGGCTGTAGAAGATGGGGAGTGAAGTGAAGAAGACGCTGGAATCAATGGTAGAGGGCATTTACAACGCGCTTGGAGGAGGGGAGGTACCAGAGATAAGGATGTCCTCCAGAAACAGGGACAACATAGTTCTGGACAAGTTGTCATCGGTATGGAAATACGGGGATGCCAAGGTATCGAGGAGCCTCAGGACCACTGATGGCGCTAACTACGTTCTCAAGAACATTTACATGATTGATTTTATTCTGGAGATGCTGAGAGATGGAAAATCATCAACGCTGAGGGAAATGTACTACATCTCCGAGGGATGGGGACGAGCTAAATTCGGTACACAGGATGAGTCTGATCTCATGGCAGAAGACCTGGAGGTGATAACCTCCCTTATAAGGGAAGATTTCAAGCTTCGCCCGGAGGAGAACGGGGCGAGCATTATCGGGGACATCACCATAGAGGAAAGGAGCAGGAAGGGCGACTTCAAGAAAATAAACTGCAAGGATGATGTCGGAGAGGCAGGCTACACAATTCCCAACAACGTTGAGATTGAGAAGCTTAGGCTCAGGTCAACCAACGCCAAATTTGTGCTTGCACTGGAAACTGGTGGTATGTTTGACCGTCTCGTGGAGAACGGGTTTGATGAGAAATTCGGCTGTGTCCTGGTACACCTGAAGGGCCAGCCAGCGCGCAGCACCAGAAGGGTTCTGAAACGGATGAACACCGAAATGAACCTGCCGATTTTCGTCTTCACCGACGGTGATCCATGGTCATTCAGGATTTTTGGATCAATAGCATACGGAGCAATCAAGACTGCTCATATTTCGGAGTATCTGGCGGTTCCAACAGCAGAGTTCATTGGAGTAACCGCTTCAGACATACTGAACTACGACCTTCCAACTGACAAGCTCACTGACAAGGACATTGCCGCGCTCAATGCGGAACTCAAGGACCCCAGATTTCAGACGGACTTCTGGAGGGCTGAGATAGAGACAATGCTACAGATAAACAAGAAAGCCGAACAGCAGGCTCTCGCGAAATACGGATTGAATTACGTTACGGACACATACCTGCCCGAGAAACTGGGCGAAGTTGGAGGAATAATATGATCGAAAAGAGGTTGAAAATAGCGGTTATTCAGATGGCTTCTGGCGATTCAAAGGAAAGCAACATAAGGAAGAGCCTATCAATGCTCGACATTGCCACCGCGAGGAAGGCGGATCTTGCAATATTCCCAGAGTATCAGATGATATCCATGCCATATGAAAAGAGGGCTGACATCCTTGAGGCATCAGAGGAAACTGAAGGAAATTATACCAGAAGGTTCATGGAATATGCCCGGAAGAATTCGGTTAATGTGCTATGCAATTTTGCAGAGCGTGTAAGCGGATCTACAAAGCCATACAATGCGTCGGTGCTGATTAACAGGAGCGGATATGGCACCGGGAAATACCGGAAGATCCACCTTTTTGACGCTTTGGGGAAGAATGAGAGCTACGCCTATAATGCTGGTCTTGAACCCCCTGAGCCTTTCAGCCTGCCTGAATTAAAGCTGGGAGTGCAGATATGCTTTGACCTTAGATTTCCAGAGGGGGCAAGGCTCCTCGCCATAAAGGGAGCAGAAATGCTCATTTACCAGGCGGGCTGGTTCAAGGGAGATCACAAGCTTGAACAATGGCGTACTCTCCTGAAGGCCAGGGCAATAGAGAATGGCACATTTGTGGTGGGATCTGCGCAGTGTGGGGAATCATTCACAGGTCACTCGGTTATAATTTCACCGTACGGAGAGATCCTGGATGAAGCAGGAGACAGGGAGACCGTAATCATAGCAGACATAGACCTTGCTGAAGTTGAAAAATACAGGGAGGAAGTTCCTGTTATTCGATCAAGAAGGCTTGACATATATGATATCCGGGGCTATTGAGTCAAGATCTTGCAATCAGCCTGAGTGCTTCCCGCATTTCTGAAGGATCCCGCAGCACAATGTCTGCGAGTGTCGGTCCGTCCCCGACCCTGATCTTCAACGCATCCATGTTCATTTCAAATGCCTCCTCGTCTGTTCCTTCATCCCCAGCTATCATCGCGGGCCGCTCTCCTTCCCTTATTTTCTTTATGGCTTTCCCCTTGCCGACTCCAGGGATCCTCAACTCAAAAATGTTATATCCACTGTAAACGACCATCCCGACTTTACCGGCAATTTCCGCAACCTCCTTTGAAAGTTCACCTTTCAAATCACTGCTCATAAGCCCGTAGTGAAAGAGCAGCCCGCCGTCCTTGTTGAAAATCCTGAGCCCGGGAAATTTCATTCTTGTGGACTCTAGGTCATTGAAAAGGCCGTTACATATTGCCCTGTACCTGTTATATCCAGGTACAAATGAAGGAGGTTTTCCCTTAAGCTTTGTTATGGAACCGTGCATTGCGATGAGGTTCATGTCCAGCGGGAGAAGCGTCTTGATATCCTGCAGCGATCTTCCCGTTACAATGAAGGTCTCAAATCTCTCTGACAGATCCTGAAGGGTTTCTATAAGATCGTGATCAGCCACGGCTTCCCAGGGGTTCATTATTATGTTGACCAGCGTGCCGTCGTAATCGAGGAAGATAATGGGATTGCCTTTGCTTATCTTCATGAAGGCAGCCAGAGCATCAGCGGCCGACGAAATCTTCACCTCTGCGATCCATCTGAGAATTTCTTGATTTCATTCACCCACCAGTTTATGTCATGGTTCTGCACGTTTTGCTTCAGTTTGTCCAATCTTGCCATCTTCTCGTCGTGCCCCATCTTGAAAGCCCTGACTATGGTCTCTGCTGTTCCCTCGAGGTCGTTCGGATTCACGATCAGCGCTTCTTTCAGGTCCGCGGACGCCCCCGCGAATTTGGAAATTATCAGTACGCCTTTCTTCGTGGCGTTGACAAATTCCTTGCTAACCAGGTTAAGGCCGTCAAACAGCGGGGTTATCAGGGCAACGTCGGCAGAGACATAATAAGAAAGGAGGGTCTTCTGGCTTATCTTTCTGTAGATATATATGATCGGATACCAGTTCAGTGACCCGTATTCACCGTTCACCCTTCCTATGGTCATCTCCAGTTCCCTCTTCATTGTAAGATATTCCTGCACGCCGGTCCTGCTAGGCGTCACGATCATGAGAAAAACAAATTTTTCGCTGTATTCCGGATGCATCCTAAGCAGCCTCTCAATGGTAAGCACCTTCTTTGTAAGGCCCTTGGTATAATCGAGTCTGTCTATGGAGAATATTACCTTCCTGCCATTGAAGGAATGTCCTCCAAGTGGCTTTACATTGTCGGTTGAATAGTATGAAGTATCTATGCCGAGCGATATTGAAAGAACTTTTCGCCTGATATCGCCGTACCCACCCTTTATAGACCTGTAACTTGATATGAAGTTCTCTGCATAAGTGTCGCTGTGGAACGTTATCACATCAGATTTGGCAATGCTTGCCATTATCTCATCGGATCTGGGCAACGTTGCGAAGAATTCGCTTGCGACCCAGGGAATGTGCCAGGTGAATATTATCCTGTTCTTAACCCCCGCCTCCCTGAGGATTCCTGGAACGAGGCTCAACTGGTAGTCATGGATCCATATGATCATTTTTTCATCAAGATTCTCCATGATTGCCTTTCCAAATTTCCTGTTGACTTCATAGTACGCACTGAATCCGGTGACGGTGAATTTTATCCTTTCCCTGAAATAGTGAAATAGGGGCCACAGGGTCCCGTTGGAGAAATCGTCATAAAAACCTATTTTCTCGTACTTGGATAGCAAAACCCTCTCTATGCTGTATGTTTCCAGCTTCTCGTGCTGGTAATCTCCATCGAGCCTGCCATCGCCCCAGCATACCCAGGTGCCACCCTCACTCTGCATGATCCTGCGCATTGCGGTTACAACGCCGCCGATGTTCTCTCTTGCCACATGTTTTCCATTTACCTTCTCGTGGCTAATGGGTGAGCGGCTTGTGACAATAAGGTAGGCCATATTCATATATCTGTTTATATTATATAAGTGCTATAGTAAGTGTTTTAATGTTTCAGAAGCCGGCCGAAAGAACTGCTGTTTACATTGAGAGACTGTTTCACCCTGATTCCAGAGGCTTCACTGCCGAACGCTGACGGCATCTCGCAACTCGCTCTCTTTCTTGCTTTGTGAACGGGATCGTTCCGCCGTGGGCTTAAGGTACATAACCAGAGCAGCTGATAACAGCATGACCGGGAGGGCAGTATTTGGATCCGTGCCGTATCCTCCGATAATTCCCAAATCCTGGAAGAAGACCCAGACAAATAGCGATATAGCGACCGTAACCCATGCCGCAATCTTTCTGGATCGAATCCATAAAGCAGAAATGATGAGAAATGCAGCGACAATGACGGCATTCCATACTAGCGGGTTTGCCAGCAGGACTGTGGAGAAGGCCGAAATCGTGTGCTGAAGGAAAACCGGCTGAATGTTGGAAGCCATTGCACTCGCAAGGGACGAGAGGGCTGACCCGGACCAGTATGCGTTTGAAGGCATTGCCTGCTCGATTGCAGAAATCAGGAAAACAGAGAATATAAACGCCGACATGATCTTTGCTGCCATTTCATCCGTTATGTCTGGAAGAAGGATTGCAGCCACCATCACGTAGATCAGGGCCGATCCGGGGAAGCCAGAGAGATAGGATGCGCCCCCGGTTAGAGTACCACCCAATCCCTCGCCAAGTACCCAGACGATTGTGCCCCATACTATTGAAAGAAGCAGGATGGATTTCAACAGTAACTTCCTGCTTACCAGCAGGAGTCCAACTCCTATGGTTATCTGCAATATTGCTGATATCGCGTCGAATAGGACCGGGTAATTTTTCCATTCTGATACAATTCCTATAAAAAAAGGCTGAATTAATGCTGGTAGACCTGAAACTACGGGTATTATGACAGATGACAGGAAGCCATAGGACATCTCAGGCTGTAGCTGTAATGTGCCGTCCAGTATCCAAAGTGCTCCGAAGGTTACCTTGATCATGTGCCTGAAACCGGTTTCCGCCGGGAAGCTCGCCCTGTCATGATATGCGATTATGATAATTGGTGTGAGCGTTATAGCAAGCCCTATGGAGGTATAGAGAAAGAGCAGGTACTTATCCCCCCATGGCGTAAAATAATTCTCCGAATCTGAAAGCATTATTAAAATTACAAGTACCGCCATTGAAATGAGGATTGCGAAAAGAAGCACGGTTTTCCTATTGCCAGCCTTTAATATGTCAGTGGACATCACAAAAAATGATGGGCCGGATAAAGATAAAAGGTAGACCTTATATTTTAGGCTAAAGTACTCTTAAACTAATATAGAAATGAATATCGTTTACAAGTCGTTGCGGGTCTTTGTCCGTTGTTTGGAAAATTATTAAATATGTTGTTGAAATAACAGTTTCGTGACGGCCATAACAGTGGGGTCACACCAGGTCTCATCCCGAACCCGACGGTAAAGCCCACTGTGTATCGTACACGTACTATGTTCCGCGAGGGCATGGGAAATACGATTCGCTGTCACATTTTGTTCAATTTTATTGTCAATTCGCTTATGTTCATCGTGAAAAATTTTGGATTGGCGTGGACTCTGCATAAAAATGCCAGAGAAAATCCTCATTCGGACATGGAGCCAGCGGGGTGGAGAAATGTTATGGAGAAGAAGCAACTTGGTTTACCAGTATTTCATTGATCCCGGACTCGAGTGCTTCCCTGTTTATGTCATATAGCTTTCCTGAAAATCTGTTCTTCAGGGCCGAAAGCATGTCCTCCTTTTCGAATGGAAGTATTCCGAGCCCTATGGCAGCCCCTATAATCACAGCATTAACTGATTTGTAACTGCCAACCTTCTTTGCAAGGGATATGGCGTTTATCTCCCTGATTTTTATGCTCTTATCAGCCAGGCCAGTCAGATCGGAATTGCTTGGATACTCCTTGTCGTGCATGCTGAGGGATACCGGTGTTATTTTCTCCGAGTTCATTATCACCTGTGTCTTATTGCCGGCTCTTGCAATAGCTCGCATCGTTTCAATGGGCTCAAACCCTATAATGAGATCAGCATCGCCTTTTCCTATTATGGAACCGTATACCTCGCCTATCCTGACGTCGACGGAAACAGATCCTCCTCTCTGGGCAAGTCCGTGAATCTCAGACATCACAACACGCATTCCCCTTATGGTCGCCGCTTCCGACAGTAGCAGTCCTGCAGTTACAACTCCCTGCCCGCCAACTCCGGCTATTATTATGTTTGTTCTCATGCTGTCTGCACCTCCTCTATGGCCTCGAATGGGCAAACATACGGTTCAGCACAGACTCCGCAGCCGTCGCATATGTTCTGGTCGATCTCTATCTTGCCGCCTTCTATGAATATAGCAGGACAGGAGAATTTCTCGACACAGTTCATGCACAATTTGCACTTCTCAGAATTTACCTGGAATGTCTTCCACTCCTTCCTGGACCTCATGCGGTCATCGCGGATCATTGCGCACTCTCTCCGGGCCACTATTACAGATACGCCGTTTTCCCTCAGTGCGCCAGAAACAGCCAAAAGTGTGCTCTTCAGGTCATAGGGGTCAACGGTTTTAACGTACTGTACCCCAATAGCCCTAACTATAGCCTCTATTGATACCTCCGGTGCGGGGTCGCCCATTCCGTTAATGTTCATGCCAGGGTTCGACTGCTGTCCCGTCATCGCAGTAGTCCTGTTGTCCATGACAATAAGTATAACATTAGATGCGTTGTGGACCGCGTTTATGATTCCCGGTATTCCGGAGTGGAAAAATGTTGAATCCCCTATGAACGAGATCACCTTCTGATCGGTGGCAATTGAGAATCCACCTCCAACTCCAATGGATGATCCCATTTCAATCATCACATCCGCCTCGTTGTACGGATCATAAACGCCGAGTGAATAACAGCCTATATCGGATGAATACACAGGATTCTTTATGTTCGACATCTTCACTGCACGCTTCACAACATAGTATGTCGCTCTGTGAGGGCATCCTGGGCAAAGTACAGGAGGCCTTGGCGGCAATGCGGTTGCATCCATCTCCACACTCATCTGCTTTGTGTCAAATCCCATTATTCTCGAAAGAGAGCCAGCAACAGTATCAGGACTGTACTCGTGGCTGAATGTGAAGTATCCGTCAAGCTTTCCGAATATCTTTGTTCCAATGGAGTGCATCTGGGCTATCATCCTGACTCTTGTTTCCAGGAATGGATCCAGCTCTTCAACAACTATGACGTTATCGTGCTCCCTGAGGAACTTTGAGATCATTTCCTCCGGTAGTGGATTTGTGAAACCTAGCTTCAGGACCGAAACATCGAGTCCGTACTTGGATACAGCATCCATCATGACGTTGTAAGCCTCTCCTGAAGTTAATATACCATATTTTCCAGACCCGTAGGTTTCTATCCTGTTCAGTTTCGAACTTTCTGAAACGGTTTTGAGCCGTTCCATCTTCTGTACCAGTTTTTCCTTAAGTCCCATTGAATTCACAGGCAGTGCAACAAAGTTGGCAGGATCGCTCTTGAAGAATCCCACTGCCTCCCTCTTCTCCATATCGCCCAGCTCCACCATTCCCCTCTGGTGGCTCACTCTCGTGGTAGTCCTGAAGAGTACCGGAATGTGTTCCATCTCTGATATCTCAAACGCGTACCTCAGGAAGTCCTTCGCCTCCTGGGAGTTAGAAGGCTCTATCAGCGGGATATGGGCTATTTCGGAATAGTTCCTGTTATCCTGCTCGTTCTGTGATGAGAACATGGATGGATCATCCGCGGACATCACAACAAGGCCAGCTCGCACACCGGTATAAGCGATGCTCATTAGTGGGTCGGCTGCAACGTTCAGGCCGACGTGCTTCATGAACACGAATGATCTTAGTCCGGAAATTGCCGATGAATAAGCCACCTCAATGGCAACTTTTTCATTGACGGAGAACTGGAAATACAAGCCTGCCTTTTTCGCAAGTTCTGAAAGAACGTTGCCCACTTCGCTTGAAGGAGTGCCTGGATATGTGGTGGCGACCCTTACCCCGGCCTCAATAGCCCCTCTTGCAATTGCCTCGTTCCCAAGCAGGAAGAGTTTCTTGCCCGGTTGGTTGATCAGCAGGTCGTTAAGTCCACTCATTTCAATCGTAGTATCATAACTTTTAACTATTTTAATTAGGAGCCTTAATTATAGGTCATGCTAATTACAGACACACCGATATGCAGCACTTCCGCCGACGATCCTGCATTTAGTTGATCCTGTCATTTACTATGGCAACCTTTTGAGAATCAGCTTGGCATCTACCGCGGAAATCCTGTTTCCATTTACAATAACTGGGTTCAGGTCAAGCATGTCAAGATCGCTGCCGATGTCATCAGAGATCATGGAAAGTTTCATCAGCAGATCTATTATGGCTTCACGTTCAACCCTTATCCCCCTGAATCCATTCTCGAAAACCCTGATCTTTACTGAATCAATCATGTCCGCAGCGTCGATTCCGCTAATTGGCGTGAGGCGAAAAACAACATCGTGGTACAGTTCGGTATATATTCCGCCCATCCCAAGCATGATTACGTTGCCGAAGTTCCTGTCGTTGACCAGTCCGGCTATAATCTCAAGCCCTCCCTTCTCCATCTCCTCCACCAGTATTCCTGCATTCGGGAACCTTGCCTTCATCCGTGAAACCTCTTCGGCAAGCTGTTTTCGGTCCTGGATGCCGATGGCCACTCCCCCCACTTCCGATTTATGCAGTATTTTCGGGTCAGAAACCTTGACCACAACAGGGAATTCCAATTCCACTTCCCTTTCCATGGAATCCATCAGCACAGATTTTGGCGTGGGGATTCCATATGCGGAAATTATTCTCTTCACGGCATATTCATCGAGGTTTGCATCCGTTGGCATCATTTCAGATATTTTTCCCTTCATTGCCTCACGCTCCTGAAAACACTGTACTCATACAGCGCACCAAGCGATTTTACGCTCCTGTGAACTGACGGATAGGCAGGTATCTTCCTCCTCTCAAACTCGACGAGAAGCTGTTTCGCAATCTTGTAACCAAGCACTCCGACCACTATTGGCTTTCCAGCCTTAACGTGCTTCTCCACAACATCAACCACTCCTATGTCCATTTTTGGAGTCTGCGGGAGGGCATAAACAAGCACAGCATCGACATCATCGTCCCGCATAAGTATTTCAAGAACCCTATCGTAATCGTTGACACTTCCGTCCGCCGTCAGGTCTATGGGGTTCTGTGCCGAACCGTATGGCACGATAACCTTTCTTATCTGATCCTTTGTATTTTCAGAAAGCCTTGCCATCTGCAATGGTTTTATGCTTCGGGAGTCGGATATATAATCGGTTGAGATCACTCCTACTCCTCCTGCGGTGGTCAACACCGCGATCCGGTTTCCCGTCATCTGTTTTGAATAGGCGAGAACCCTGGCGTAATCAATGAGTTCCGTTTCGTCATAAGCTCTCACGGAACCAGCCTGTGAAAGCATCCCATTGAATATGGAATCATTCGATGCCATTGCACCTGTATGCAGGGAAGCTGCCATAGCCGATTGTTCGGTCCTTCCGGCTTTCAGGATTACAAGTGGCTTTCTACTGTTAAACCTCCTTATCCTCTCATAAAAAGACCTTCCGTCGGCTACACTTTCCATGTATATGGCAACGCTGCCAGTTCTCGAATCTGACTCGAAAAAATCCAGAAACTCTGTCTCATCTACGTCAAGCCTGTTCCCGAGATTAATGAAAGCAGATATTCCGATGCCGTATTCTGAGATTGCATCCATTGTCAGCAACCCCAGGGCGCCGCTCTGGGATATGAACCCTATGTTTCCAGGGGGCGGGAAAGAAACCCTGCTGTACGATGTCAGGGTCGTGTTAATGTTTGAGTAGGGCAGATAGAGTCCTACGGTGTTTGGGCCAATGAGACGCGTCCCAGAGTTTCTTATCAGCGAGAGGATCCTGTCGGATAGCTTCTTCCCCTCAAGCCCTGTCTCGGCAAAACCGCCGCTGATTATAATCAGGAACTTGACTCCCGCGCTTATGCAGTCCTCCACAGTCTGAGGAACTACATGCGCAGGAAGGACTATTACAGCAATGCTGGTTGGATCGCCAATATCCTTCACGGACGGATAGCACTTCAAGTCCATTATTTCGGAATAGGAAGGATTCACAGGATAAACTTTGCCCGAGAATCCGGATGATATTAGATTCCTCAAAATCACGTTCCCAATCTTGTTCTCGTCCATTGATGCCCCAATAATCGCGATTGAAGCGGGACTGAATAGATCATCAAACATCGATCATGATTGGAAATTTCGATATAATAATTTCACAGCCAGTTCGGAATCTTATAATTACAATCAGGATATAATGGATAAATGTTACGTGTCCATGTTACCTCATAAATAGGTCACTGGACATCAAGCTCCTAACCCTCGACAGTTCCTGCGGCTTGAAGATGCCATATTCGGTTATGAAGGCAGAAACATATTCGTTTGGGGTTACATCGAATGCCGGGTTCCTCGCCTTGCTTTCAGCCGGTCCGAGCCTGTTCTGGCCGATCATGAGCACCTCTTCCTGGGATCTCTCCTCAATGGGTATCTGGTCGCCTGACGAGATGGAAAAGTCAAACGTGCTTCCGGGTGCTGCGACATAGAAGGGTATATTATTTGCCTTGGCAACCACAGCCTTCTCGTAAGTGCCTATCTTGTTGGCAAAGTCCCCGTTTGCTGCTATCCTATCTGCTCCAACTATGACCAGGTCCACTTCACCTTTTTTCATGAAGTACCCTGCAGCATTGTCGGCAATTATGGCATGGTCAATACCCTCCTGCTGGAGTTCCCACGCGGTCAACTTTGCGCCCTGCAGTCTCGGTCTTGTTTCATCCACAAAAACAAAAGGTTTCTTTCCTTCTGAAGAGGCTATCCTGATTGGCGCAAGGGCTGTTCCCCAGTCGACCACGGCAAGCGCGCCTGCGTTGCAGTGAGTCAGTATCCTGCTCCCCTGCTTGATCAGGCTGTTCCCGTATTCGCCAATCCTCTTGCTTCTTCCTGAAATCTCATTTGAATACCTTCTTGCGGAGTTCAGATCGAAGTTGTTCTCCTTCATGAACTTGATGGCCTTGAAGAGATCAAAGGCGGTTGGGCGCGTCTTTGAAATCCGGTCAACCGCAGCATCCATGTCCTCCTTGTTCAGTTTTGCCATTGCAAGCCCATAGGCGGCAGTGACACCAATTGCTGGTGCTCCCCTGACAAGCATGTCCTTGATTGCATGGGCTATATCCTCAGTATTCTTTGCCTCAAATATCTCTATTTTTTCAGGAAGTTTCCTCTGGTCGACAAGCTTCACAACATGATCCTCATACCAAACGGCCAGCAGGTTTTTTTCCTGACCATCAACCACGACTTTCATTTGATTTCAATGCAGCTTATTTCATGATTTCAGATTAAACTTATGTTACTGGTTTACTGTCAATTTAAATGGAATTTAACTCTTTTGAGCGGGAAGCCCCCTTCTGGAATGGGGGATGAGAGCGAACATTTTTGTATCGAGAGCGGATAAAGTTTCCGTCCACCGGCAGACAGAATGGAAGAAGGTCGGATCGCATATTGCTCCATGCATGCCTGCAATCCGCAAAGTCAGATGGCTTAGCATGGAGGACAAAGTACCTTCGGGCCGAGGGGAATTCAAGCCCATGGAGATTCCGCCAGTAACCTTTGAAGTGGGAAGCTCCCTGCGAAAGCTGGGAGAGGAGGTC
>DAICSO010000069.1:0-5197 GCA_027368075.1 bacterium | reverse complement strand
GGCAGAAAAGGGAATAAGCCTAAAAAATAAGTAAATTGTTTAAAAAAATCAGGTAGATAATATAGAGAATGCAAATATCAGGAACCCTGCCACAATCATAACCTCAACCCCGCTAAGGGCCAGGTTAAGGAACCTGAACAGAAGGCCGGATAGCTCCATTATGAAAAGTCCGAGGAAGAAAAAGGGGTATCTGAACCTTGAAGGTAGTATTCTTGCCATTTGACTCACAGCCCCAGGTGTATGAAGGTGATATTCAGTTGAAGTCCCGCCAGTATTCCTCTCAGGTAAAGGTCAGTGAATATGAACATTATAAGGCTTGCCCAGGCAAGCGTCTCATGATGTTCATTGAACTTTGACTGGAATGTAAAGAACGACCTCTTCTTTGTAAGGTTGGATGGGCAACCGAAGCAGTCCTTGTACCCGCCGGTAAGGTGTCTAACAGAGTGGCAGGAGAAAGTATAGAACGTCACTGCCAGCGTATTGATGAGCAGAATAACGCTTCCCAATGTCAAGGTGAACGCACCGCTGTAAGTCCATGAAACATAGACGTCATAATAAAAGAATGGAAGTATTGCCCACGCTGTGTACATAAAGTACCTGTGAAAATCCTCTATCCTGAAGAGCCTTGTCTCACCGGTGTATTGCCTTTTGCTGCTGTCAAGCCTGACGTTGGTAAGGCAGCCGTTTGGGTGATCAAAGAGATGCCTGTGGTAATCCTTTCTGTATGCATAACACGTTGCCCTGAAAAGGACGACAAGCGGTAGTACGAGAACAGTGGGCGAGTAGAACGGATCCGTGAGGCCATCGTGTACGGGAACCGGGTATATCATCATCAGATAAATTCCAACTATAGCAAGCAGAATGAACGACCAGAACCTCCAGTTAGGTTCAAGAAATTCTGGCGGTATTATATGTTTTTTAACATTACTGTTTTCCATTGTTCTTCGCCTCCTTTTTCTTCTTTCTTGATCGGGCAATCATTACAATAGGGTCATAAAATGCATTCACGGCCCTCTCCTTTTCAGGAATTATGGCATTGTCGGTGATGTGTATGTCTTCAGGGCAGACTTCAGTGCAGCATTTAGTTATGTTGCAGAATCCAAGCCCCGCGTTTGCATCAAGGAATTCGGATCTGTCAAGGGTGTCAAGTGGATGCATGTCAGCTGAGGCAGCCTTTACAATGTGCCTGGGACCAAAATACCCGGTGCCGCTGTGTTCCCTGACAACGTGGCATACGTCCTGGCACAGGAAGCACTCTATGCACTTCTTAAATTCCTTCGACCTCTCTATGTCAATCTGGGCAATTATCCATGGTTCTGGAACACCCTGTCTCGGTGTGAATGCTGGAATCTTCTTCAGCATCTCCCAGTTTGCGGAAACATCCGTAACAAGATCCTTTATAAGCGGAAATGCGCCCATTGGGGCTACTTTTATGTGATCACCAAGCGTGTCTATTCTGGTCTTGCACATCAAGGAAGGTTTATAATTTATCTCCGCTGAACACGATCCGCATTTTCCTGCCTTGCAGTTCCAGCGAAGAGAAAGCGTAGGATCTATGTTTGTCTCAACATATTTCACCGCATCAAGAACGACCATCCCATCTTCGGTCGGGACCTCATAGTCAACGAATTTGCCTTCAGCATCAACCGCCGGGTCACGCCTGTATATGCTTAATGTTATTTTCCCCATCAGTATTCCTCCGGATCCACTAGTTTCTTGAGATTCTCTGGCATCTCCGGCACTGGCCTGAGCTCCAGCTTCATCTCATCCCCCGATTTCTTGTATATAATATTCTTCTTTAAATTCGGGTCTTTCTTTGGATAATCACTTCTTGCATGTGCTCCCCTGCTCTCCTTCCTTGTCATTGCTCCCCTGACTACTGCTTCGGCAGCGGTTAGCATGTTCGGAATTTCAAGGCAGGCAAGAAGCCCCTTGTTGTATTTCAGGTCTCCCCTTACCCCAACCTTTGGGGCGGAACTCTTGAGTTCAAGTATCTTGATCAGTGCTTTCTGCAGGTTTGTCTCTGTCCTGATTATGCCAACGTTGTCGCTCATGTTAGCGGAGAGTTCCTCAATAATCTCGTACGGATTTCTACCATCATCCCTCATGTAAGATTTTACCCTGGCAATCTCCGCCTCTATATCAGATTTTGAAGGATCCTCAAGTGTTGCCTTCTTTGTATATTCTGCTGCGCCAAGTCCGCTCCTCCGGCCAAATACAAGTATGTCTGCGAGGGAGTTCCCGCCGAGCCGGTTGGCGCCGTGCAATCCGCTTGCCACTTCTCCAGCAGCGAAAAGCCCTTCCACGTTCGTTTTTGTTGTATCAGGATCCACCTTTATGCCACCCATCTGATAATGGACTGTGGGTGCGACTTCCATTTTTTCCTTTGTAATATCGACGCCTGCAAAATCTTTGAACTGTGCGTACATGCTTGGCAACTTTGTCTTGATATAGTCTGCGCCCTTATGAGAAATATCCAGGTAGACCCCCCCATGTGGGGTGCCCCTTCCGGCCATTATTTCTGCGTAATTCGCTCTTGCAACAATATCCCTGGCATCAAGTTCCTTCTTTTTCGGCGAATATCTTAGCATGTATCTCTCGCCCTCAGAATTGAGGAGTATACCGCCATCTCCTCTCACTCCCTCGGTTACCAGCAAACCCCTAACGCCAGGTGGATACACCATCCCTGTTGGGTGGAACTGGATCATCTCCATATCCATTAATTCAGCACCAGCGTTGAAGGCAAGTCCCAGACCATCTCCGGTTGATTCCCATGAGTTGGAGGTTACCTTGTAAATCTTCCCACAGCCGCCTGTCGCAACAATTACTGCCTTTGCACGGAACGCGTAGAATTCTCCAGAGTTCAGCTTTATTCCAACGGCACCAATAACGCGGTCGCCTTTCTTCAAGAGCTTTGTTATGTAGAGTTCATCGAAGAATTTGATGTCCCTGTGCAGGACCTGATCTTCAAGGGTCTTGATCAGTTCCAGCCCAGTTCGGTCTCCCACGTGGCACAGTCTTCTATAAGTATGGGCTCCAAAAGCCCTCTGTGAAATCTTTCCCTCAGGAGTCCTGTCAAAAAGTGCTCCGTAATGTTCAAGCTCATAAACTCTATCTGGGGCTTCCCTGGCAAGCAATTCCGCCATTCTCCAGTTGGATATATACACGCCTTCAACCACAGTATCATTGAAATGAACTTCCCAGTTGTCTTTGTTATCAAGATTTCCAAGTGAAGCGGCTATTCCGCCTTCGGCCATGACAGTATGTGCCTTTCCGAGAAGGGATTTTGTTACAACAGTGACACGGACACCAGAGTCAAATCCAGCAATTGCAGCTCTCAGGCCAGCCCCACCAGCGCCTATTATAAGAATATCAGTTTCATAATCAATGTATTTTTCAGTCATTTTAACACTTCTGAAGCATCAAGCTTAACGGGGCTATTCGACCGTAAAATATAAAAGTTTTTCGAGCTCTGACAAATATTACTGAAAGGCACTGTGATTTGACGCTCTATAGTCAATCCAGATTATGATTCTGGCCAAATGAACCTGCACAAAAAGTTATTAAGTTATTTTCTCTAAAGTAGAAGAAATTAAAGAGTGCTGAAATAAGCAATGTCAACGGAAAAAATTGAAGGAAGTCCTGTTGTTCAGACAGAGGGGGCGGAACAGCACCAACCTATGGAGAAATGGCGCGTCCACTTCATTATCTATGCTGTAATTTACATAAACTTCTCGTTTGTGATGTGGTATCTGGTGGGATACCTTAACATAGCCGCACTCATATCAATTTGGGGATTGCTGATCCTGTCTGGAATCCTCATCCTTTATGCTGTTGCGTTCAAGTCCGAGGATTCTCTCTCCAAAATCCTTCCATTCATAGCTTTCTCATTTGCTCTGGTAGTCATGATTGCTACCTATCTTGAATTCTTTCCAAATACGACCACAGACGAGATGATCATTGACAGTTATGCTGCGTACCTAACCATCCACGGGATAGATCCGTATGTGAATGCTAATATGGCAAACGTGTTCCTCAATTACAAGGCGACTGGTTTTCTTTCAACGCCTCTGCTGTCAGGAGGAATAGTCACTTATTTTGAGTATCCCGGACTCGCTGCTATCATATTCATTCCTGCCATTCTTCTAGGCCTTCCTGCTTTTACAGTTACGGTTTTCTTCGATATAGCATCCCTATTCCTCGTATTTTTTTATTACAGGCGAAAGGGATTTACGTCAAGCGCACCTGTCCTCGCCCTTATTATGGTGCTGATAGTCGAGTACGGGGTCTTCTCATCAAGCGGGGTTACCGACGTGATCTGGGTGTTTTTCCTGGGGGTGGCATATGTTTCCAGGAAAAAACCATGGATTGCCGGAATTTTCTACGGACTCTCGGTTGCGTTCAAGCAGATTCCGGCCCTAATATTTCCATTCTTCCTGTATTTCATCTACATGGAGAATTCCCGGGACGAGAAGAAGACAATTTCATTCATCGCGTTCACTGCCATCTCATTCATTGCGCCAAACCTTCCCTATATAATAGCAAATCCGTCAGACTGGTTTGTTAACATAACCTCCATTGCATCCCAGAAAATCATAGGAATCGGTGTCGGGCCATCCATACTGTCATTCACTGGAGTCTTGCACCTTCCACCGGCTTTCTTCTCGGTTTCCCTGATTGCGCTTACCGTGGCGCTCTTCTTCATTTACCTAATTCACTATGATCGCTTCAAGTATGGGTTTTTCGCCTTTCCAATAATGATCTTTCTTCTGGACTACCGATCCCTCATTACATACCTCATATACTGGCCGTTCCTCGTCCTGCTCCTGCTTCCAGATTTCACGGCAAGCAAGAGTTCAGGCGCAGAGAAACAAAAGGCTTCGAGCTCAACCACACTGCGGTTTCTTGCAACCTTCGAACGGTCTGCCATAAGAAACAAGAAAACTTCAGCTGCCATAATTGTGATCTTGATATTCATTGCTACTGTTGTATCTGCAGGATTCTATTATTCTCAGAACGATTCCGCGCCAATAACCATTCATAACATACAGCAGATTGGTGACCCATACATGGTGGCTGGCAACGTTACCTACATGCAATTAAACTTATCATACAATCCCGCCTCCGGAGACCCTGCCGCAATGCTGCTTCATTACAGGATATTTGCCGGTCCATTGGGGGCAGCAGGTGCGAACGG
>DAICSO010000068.1:0-5233 GCA_027368075.1 bacterium | reverse complement strand
ATAACATAAATTGCAGTCGTCCCTCTTTTTCAGTTCCAATTTTCCTTCTGTTCCGGATGATGAAATAATTTCTGAATTGAGGAACAACTTTGCCGTTGAATATGGCTCACGGCCGGAAATGGAACAGGAGATGTCCTGGCGAGGATCCTTGAACGCGATGAAGAACTTCGTATCTGAGAGCACTGCAGTATTCATGGAGCTCAAATTCCCAATTGGTCTTGAAAGGGCTGATTACTTGCTGCTTCGCCACGGAAGAGGACTTGTTGTTGAGGCAAAGGGGTGGAAAAACTACAGGAAACTTGACGAATTCTCGGTCAGTGGAGATTCCTCTCTGCACATCGATCCGTGCTATCAGGTCGAGAATTATGTATCAAAACTCAGGAATTTTCATACAGCTGCGAGAACCATAGACTTTGATGGCGTAGTATACATGTATCATACCACAGATGGGGATAAGTGCAAGGTTGTTTACAATGGCCGGGAACTTCAAAGCGAACTACAGTTGCTGCCGGATCAGGCTGCCACCGAAAAGGATATCATGGCAATTGAAGAGGGATCATTCGAAACCGGCAGGAGATTGATAGATTATGTACAGGCGAACATAGGCAAGATACTTGAAGATGCCTCTGTTGCTTTCCTCAATGCTGGCTTCGGTCTGTCCGAAGAACAGATGAAGATCCTGTCCCAGGTCATGAATGCTCTTGCTCACCAGGAACCCGTTGTCTTCCTTGTTAGAGGAGGAATGGGATCAGGAAAGACACTGGTTGCACTTGCCCTTCTGTTCGAATCAATCAGGAGAGGTTATGGCGCCCTTCTTGCGTACAGAAACAACAGGCTTATCAACACATTGAGACAGGTTCTGGGCCCCAGATTTGCACCCCTCCTGCAGTATTACTCGACGGGATCAATGGCCAACTTCAGGGGCATTGGCGAAAGGAATTTCGATCCGGGGAAGTTGAAGAACATAAGCCTGATCATATATGATGAAGCGCAGAGAATGACCAGGGATGTGATCGCAACTACAATGGAGAGACCCCTCACGTCAGTCTATTTTTATGATGAGGAACAGATCTTGCTTGGTGATGAGGCTGGCACATCAGCAACATTCTCAGAACAGGCACGCAGGATGGGTAGGAGGGTGGTTGAAATTCAGCTTGAAGGTTTCTACAGAGTACTTGGAGGCAGGGATTATGATCATTTCTTAAATTCAATTTTCTCTGGGAATATTGCTTCAAAACCTTTGCAGTACGATTTCCGCCTTTTTTCCAATATCAGGGAGATGCTGCGCGCCATGGAAGAAAGAAAGATTGGCGAAGATTCAGCTAGGCCCCCAAAACTTGCGTTACTTGCGTCATTCACAAGAAGTGATGGGAGAAAGGAGAAGAGGCGAGTGTTTGATCCTGAAATTCTATGGCTGATGGATGAAAAGACTGAATACCCGGCTTACTGGACCGGAAAAAAGGATCCTCTGCAGTACTGCGCCTCGATCTATGGATCGCAGGGGTTTGAATCAGACTACGTGGGACTGATCTGGGGAGAGGACCTTGTGTGGAGGGGATCCTGGACCATACAGCCGGATAAGATCATGGACGGAATTGGTGGAAATAATTCCTTGAAGAAACTCGCGATAACAGCCCCGGAAAGAGCTAGAAGCATGCTGATCAATCGTTACAGGATCATGCTGTCCCGTGGAATGGAGGGGACTTACGTTTACTGCGAAGATGTACCGACGCTTGATCATCTTCGTGGCATTCTTTCTGAGACTCCGGGGATATCAAGGAACTAGTCCATTGGGAAAAATATATTTCATTCCAGTGCGTAAGAGATTATGGAAACTAACAATGATACCCAGATGAAGATAGCCGGAATCGCATTTTTCATAGGTGTTGTGCAGTTTATCCTGTTTATGCTTCTCGCGGAGATACTCTATCCGGAATACAGCGTCTCTGGAAACTACATCAGTGATCTTGGAGTCGGGAGCACTGCCTACATTTTCAACATATCCATAGTTATTCTTGGTTTACTCATAATAGTTGCAGGTTATTTCATCAGGAGATTTTCCAGGCCGCTTCTCGTGGTGCTTATTCTTGCAGGGATAGGAGCCATGGGTGTCGGTCTCTTTCCCGAGACGACAGGATCACCACACCTCATATTTTCTTTGCTGGTGTTCCTGATGTCCTCAATAGCACCTTATTTCCTGCTTGTGAAGATCAGGAACCTTATGTCAGTTCTCTGGGCAATACTGGGAACAATTGGCCTGATTGCTCTTATACTGTACATCCCGGGAATATATCTGGGGCTAGGGCACGGCGGCATGGAAAGGATGATTGTCTATCCTGACCTCCTTTGGGGAATCGGGTTTGGGGGCTGGCTCGTGGGAAAATTCTCTGAAAATCATGCTGCTCCTACCCATAAAGATGCGATTGCCCGATGAGAAACGCGTTTCTCCCAGGCACTAACACATTTTCATCCTTACCTCTTTTTTTAGTTTTGCGAACACATTTATAATTGTATACCATGAAACAGCGTGTACATTCCGGATTATTTCAGACAGAAGGATTTCGACGAGATAAGACGCTTCATCGAGGAGAACCCGTTCGCTTTCCTCCTCTTTCCTGTGGGCGATGAGGTAACCACAACCCTCATACCCCTCATTCACGAAGTTGAGGATGGAAAGCTTGTCATATATGGCCACATGGCCAAAAACAATCCACAGTGGAAGAATGCAATGGACAGGAAGGTCACGATACTGTTTTCTGGGCCACATCACTACATCTCGCCAAGATGGTACGAGATAAGGAAATCCGTTCCAACCTGGAACTATGTTTCCGTCAGGATCACCGGCACTCTCAAGGTAATGGAAAGGAAGGATACTGAGAATTTCCTGATCAGGCTGTCGACATTCCTTGACGCAGAGTGGCGCAGGGAGGGAAGGGAAAAGGAAGCATACTACCAGAAGATGGTCGAGGAGATTGTTGCCTTCAGGGTAGAGTCACAGACAGTGGATGCTGGATGGAAGTTAAGCCAGAACCATCCCATGAGCGACAGGAAGGGAGTTGTGGAAAACCTTGAGAAGGCTGGAGACGATGATGCCCTAAAAATGGCTGAAATGATGAGGAAAATGATGGAAAAATAGATCTTCACGCATCAGTCTTTACACAGTAACGGAGTCAATAGCCGAGAAACTGCTCCGTACGTATCCTGTTTCTATCCACTCCGAGATCTGATACTATCAAGCGTGTCTCTTCCTCGACCATTCTCGGAGGGCCACATACGTAGAAGATGGCATTATTCAATTCCTCAACGTTTGCCCTGATAAATTCCTGATCGATCCTCCCGCTGTGCAAGTTTCCGGGTCGTTCTGGTTCACCTGTCACAGTGTAGAATATCTTTAGCCGTGAATCTCCAGCAGCTAACCCGTCCAGTTCATTCCTGAAGACAAGACTCTTTGTTGTTTTTCCAGAATAGAAGAGGCGAATCCTGAAATTCCCGTTCATGGAAAGGGCATACTTTATCATGCTCCTGAATGGCGTGATGCCTATCCCGCCTGCTACCAGCACAACTATACTTTCTTTCCACAGACCGGGATCGAAAATGAACTTCCCTATGGCACCAAAGACATCAACTTCCTCGCCGTTACCAAGTGAATCAAGCTTCCTCTTGAATGGTGAATCATCGGGTTCGATGGTCGTTGTTATGCCTATGTATTTGCCTTCCAGAGGTGATGTGGATATGGAGAAATGGCGCATTTTTCCCCGCTGGTCTCCTTCAAGATCCTGAAAGCGAATTATAACGTGCTGTCCCGGCAAAAAGTACATCGGCGTTTCAGAAGATTCAAAAATGAAACTCTTCACGCCTTCCGCCTCATTCTTCTTTTCCTTTAATCTGAAGCGCTTCCATCCAGCTCCGTCCATAACATCCCAACTCCTATTAAACGGGTCAGTATTGATTTATTACCTTTTCCTATACACTTTTAGAAAGATAACCTTTCTTTATCCTTTCTTGAATGAAAAGATGGTGACACGGGAGACAGATAACTTCAGATGATACACTGAAAGCTGAAAACCATCCACTTTGCGAAATGCCATTGCAATAATTACGCCTCACTCGTTACAAATGGACGTATCCTATACTTCATTTCAGATCTGCAGGAATCCGCGAAACCCCCTTCCACTGTAAAAAGAGGATGCACCGTTATGGTACACGAATACTGTTCCGTAACGCCTATCTGCAAAAATAGCTCCTCCTAGTTTCCTTATATCAGGCGGTGTTTTCAGCCAGCTGGAAGTCCTTGTGTCGAAAGGTCCAAGTTTCTGAAGGTAACGGTATTGATCCTCAGACAGAATTTCAATACCCATGCTTGCAGCCATATCGATTGCGTTCCCACCAGGATGAATGCCCTGCTTCTCCCTTGCCTCCTGCCCCTTGCCGTCATAGCAGATACTCCTTCTGTTTACCGGGCTCTCTGGGGAACAGTCGTAGAAAACGTATTTATCAGTAATTTCATCGTGGCTTACAACATCGGGCTCGCCACCAGTTCTTTCCATTTCATTCAGTGACCATATTTTTTCTTCATTCGCCTCCAGCCTCGCCTGAACTTTTTTCCAGATAATGCCATTGTGCCTGATCACGTTCTCCTCGAAGCGTTGCTTCAACAGTTCTATCAATTCATCCTTTCTTTCCGGAAAAAGGTCTTTTCCCAACTTGGCGTTTGCAGGCTTTGACACAAGTATATAAGTTGTATTGCGCATATAAATTCATTTGCTGGCTTCGCCCGATTGCCAAGATATAAATATGATGTTCAGTTATAATTTATAATAATTATCAGGAGATTTCTTCGCCTAATACGCCCCTGACGATTATTGTTACGGTGTTATTATGACTGATAACTTGAAAGTACTGATGGTAAATGGAACCAGCTTGAGAACTGAAAAAGATACGATTCTTGAAGCCCTCATTGACAACGAGATAGACGTACCTCATATCTGTTTCCAGCCGAATCTTGGAGCCATAGGCAGCTGTGACACCTGCCTGGTGAAAGTCAACGGCAGGATTGTCAGGTCATGTACAGAGCCTGTCAAAGGCGAGATGGTTATAGATACACGGGGCAGGGACGTAATTGATCTCCAGGTGGAGGCAACGAACAGGATCCTGCATAACCACGACATGTACTGCACTGTGTGCGAGAACAATAACGGTGATTGCGCCCTTCACAACACAGTGCATGAACTTG
>DAICSO010000067.1:0-5520 GCA_027368075.1 bacterium | reverse complement strand
AAATGAAGAATAACGGAAAAAGGAGTGAAAAGACAAGGAACAGCTTAAGAGACAAGTATGCAAACAGATCCATGGGATACAGGGACGTAAATATTGTCAAGACTGGAGTGGACGCTGGTTTTTACAAGCCAGCATTAAAGATGGACTATCTGGTGGCACCCGGACCGCTGAGACCATGGAAAAACCATTCGGACATACTGCAGGCACACTCAAGCCTCCCGGATAATTTTCACCTTTTCATTTTTGGAACTGCAGAGACAGAAGAATATGAAAAAATTCTCAAAACCGAGGCAACAAATCTCGGAATCAGGGAGAGAGTGCACTTCCTCGGAAGAATTTCGGACGACGAGAAATCGAAGCTTTATTCAATCGCGAAGCTGTCTTTCAGCGCCTCGGTGAAGGAAGGGTGGGGACTGAGCAACATGGAATCGCAGTCGTTCGGATGTCCTGTCGTAGGATACGATGTTCCGGGAGTGAAGGATTCCGTCAGGAACAATGTCACAGGAAGGCTTGTCGAATACGGAAATCCGGCCGCTCTTGCGTCATCCGCCAATGAACTGCTTGCCAACAGGGAACTTCTCAATCAGTACTCAGAACGTGCAGTTATATGGTCAAGGAACTTCCTCTGGCAGGAGTGCTACAAGGAATTTCTCAATGCAACCGTGGCATACAATAGGAAGGTCGATCTTGATCAGCATCACAACCTGTTTGAGTTCCTTCCCTGGATCAAGACACGTTAATAAGCCCAAATCAATTAAACCGCTAAGGATACCATGTCAGAGATCAATTCACTGAATTTCAGTATGAAAAATAACTCCGCAGTGATATCCTGTTCGCCTGTGAAAACTGGGCTTGGGACTTATTCCAGGCTTCTTTATGACCTCGATCTCTTTGAGAACCTTATCTTTTTCAGGAAGTCGTCCAGAAGCGATGAATCAGGGTATGAAAACGTGGTAAAACCGGACCACGGTCTGTACAATCTGCGGGCTTTTCTCTCCGTTTATGGCATCTCCTTCTGGAAGAAGTACATCCAGCGTTATGGGTTCATCCATCTCACTTCCCCGGAGTTCTTTCACCTTGTCAGGTACAATCATAACATGACAGGAACGGTACATGATCTCCAGCCCATTGATGATCATGTGTCTCGTAGCGCATACTCCTATGCCTTCATACAATACATGAAAAAGAATTACGAGGCAATGGGCAGCCTGAAGGGCGTGATCGCGATTTCCGACGTTACAGCTGAAACAATAAAGGAGAAGCTTCCGGATGTCAATCCAGTCGTAATTCACCACTGGACTGATGACAGGTTCATTTTCAGGGACAGGAATTCAGTGAGAAAGAAGCTCGGATTCGATAAGGATGTAAAGTACGTACTCAACGTGAGTTCTCCGGAGCCCAGAAAGAGCCTTGACCTGCTGCCGAAACTTATTGCCTCGCTTCCGGAGAATTTCAGGCTTATAAGAATAGGCAAAATGACTCCTGTCCTGCAGAGGATAACGGACAGCAGGTTTGTCAACATCGATTCAGTATCCGACGAGGATTACCCTCTCTATTTCAATGCATCGGACGTATATTTCGGCCCCAGCGTCAGGGAAGGCTTCGGAAGGCCCACCATCGAGGCGATTAACTCCTCTCTGCCTGTTGTCCTCTCAGACATACCGATAAACAGGGAGATCCTCAGGGACAGCAAATTCCTGATCGATCCTGAAACCCCTGAAGATTTCATGGATAAAATCATGCAGGCGGCAGATATGGGCGAGAGTGCGAGAGTTTCACTGTATTCTCACATAGGAGATTACTACAGGAAAGGCAGGGCTCTAAGGGAGTATAAGGAATTCTACGGAAGGATAGAGGTATCATAAATGGATCAGGATGCAGTGGAGACCGGAAAGGCCGGAACCCCAGAAAAACGCATCTACCTGCTATTGCTGTTCGCCGGTCTCCTGTTGTACAATGCCGCCTGGATATACGTAAGCTACATCAGGTATACTTCCCTAAACTACTCCGTCTGGGACCTGGGAGTAAATTATGAGCGTGCCTGGCAGGTAATGCACGGGTCGCTCGCTACCTTATCGGACTTCGTCGGATTTTTTTCCACCGACTTCATTGTGGTGATCCTGTCTCCTTTATCCATGATCAACCAGCTGTCTTCACTGCTCGCTGCACAGTTGGTTGCTCTTGACATTTCCTGCATATTGATTTACAAAATATCCATGTTCGTCCTGAAGGATCGATGGAAATCCACGGCAATCTCAACCGCTTTTCTCTTCTACCCGCCCCTTGCGGGGATAACGTGGTTTGATTTCCATTACCAGGTGTTCTTCATACCGTTTTTCCTTGCTGGATACCTTTTCTATCTACGGGGAAACTATGTTGCTTCTGGCGTGATGATGGTGCTGAGCGGTACTGTCAGATTTCCGTACTTGGTTTTTCCATTGATATTCTCTCTCGGCGCAATGATTTCACAGTTTGCGACTGGTGGCGATGAAAGATCAAGGGCAAAGTTGTCATACGCCGTAATACTGTTGGTGGTTGCAGCCATCCTTCTGGTTATAGGCTACGTGGAGAGCAATGGGATGGAATATGTGGCGTTTCTCTCCTCCTCATTCGGCGGGATCACACCATTCGAACATACGCCCCTGGCCATATTGATCACGATCTTTCTCATATTTGCGTTCCTGCTGTTCCAGCCGGTTTTTTCAAGGAAATGGCTTCCTTTCCTGATACCATATATCGTGCTCATAGTGATCTCATCAAACACCTACTTTCTATACCCTCAGTTCTTCCACAGGCAATACGGAGGCCTTTACATCCCTTTCATGTTCCTTGGACTGATAGACTCTGTGGTTGTGCTGGAAAAATGCCTGAAGAATCATAAATTCAGGAGCAAACGAATAAAGAGAAAGGTCGTATGGCTGTCAAAGCATTCAGTCACGGCAGTTCTTGTTCTGATGATCGTAGCTGTCCCTTTCTTTCAGCCATACGGTCCGCTTAATTTCGCAAGCCCCAACAATTTCTACTTCGAGAAGGAAATGGCTAACTCAAACATCTCCCAGGTCAACGGCCTTAACACAATAATTGCCCTCATACCCGGAAATGCAACGGAAATACTCATCCAGAACAATCTCCCCGAATACTTTCCAAGGCCACTTTACAACAATACTATCCTGGCGCCCCCCATAGTTAGCTTCCAGAATTTTTCGCTTTATTCCATACAGAGTGACAGGTTTAACGTATCCGGACCTGGAGGAGTAACGATTTCCCTCCCCCTGCAATATGTTCTCCTCGATTATGGTTCAAGCCAGTTCACCGCTGGAAACCCGAGCATGAAGAACATGTCGGAAATGATGTTCAATTCCGGTTATTATGGTGTCTACGCACAGGACGGCTTCATAGTGCTATTGGAGCGGGGTTACTCCGGACCTACCGTAATGGTAGGGAATCCATACTTTACGTGATTCGACGGTCCCCTACGGATATATGACGAGGTTGTGATCTCATTCTCAAGCTTGTGTTTCAATCGTTTCAGCCCCTGGCAGTTTACTGATGTTTCTCGCATGAATAAATACGATGGCGCATATCCCGCGGATCACTGGAAACCCTTATCAACTGCTGGGAAACAAGGGTATCTATGGCTATCTGCACTGTCCTGCGATTGAGGCCCGTTATACTGCCAATCTGTCCCTGGTCCAGGGAAAGATGGGAGGAAATAACATGATACACAAATTTTGTCGCAGGACTTCCCGACACTTTCCCCGTTCCTGCGAAGCCTCCAAAGTTATCTCCCCTGAAACCTGATCTCTGGCTTTGCAAAGGTAGAACACTCAGCAGGGAAACATTTCCCAGATTCACGTATGGGCCAAGTTTGGTTATGAGCTGCGCCTGCTGTTCCTCAAGTGGCGCCTCGAACATTATCTTCGATTGATCAAAGTTCTCGATTATCCTGGAAACCCAGTCCCATTTTATGTGCCCCTCACTATCATATATCTCCACGCTTCTTCCCGTTTCCCGCCCCTCAATGATCACCAGATCTGGTTCAAAGTCAAGTGCACTGTTGATTCCATCTATGGTATCCTCAAGGGATAGCTGATTTCCCGCGTTCTTCCTGCCCACCTCTATGTGCAGTTTCATGGCATGTTCCCTTGCGAATTCAGCAACCATTTTCTTTTCCCTGTTCGGTATGTCAATAACGCCCTCACTGAGTTCAATTACGGTAAAACCCGCATCTAGAATATGATCCAGGGCCTTCATGGTTTTGTTCTTTGAAGAGGCAATCTCCAGCATCGTACCACCGTTAGACACATCGACGCCATACTGTCGGTACATCTGCACCCGTTTCCGAACCTCCGTTTCTTCCAGAAGGAGGGGTAGCCCCCATCCCATCTTTGCTACGGTCATAAAGCCGCTGGTCCATTCGAGGCTTTCCTGTATTCCGGGCAGCATACGATCTATGACCATTGTTTTCGGTTTCGGATCCAGATTATTCCTCTTAAGTTCATCAAAAAACAGTGCCATGCCAATGTTACACTAAATCAATATGTAAATCTTCCCATAAGATATGAAATGCATGCTCAAAACTTCATATAACACGCCTATATTGCATGCTTAAAAATACACATATATCTGAGAAAAATCATGGGCAATGTTGAATGAAAAAATGCAAGAGTCTGCTGATATACTGCTCCGAGCATACAAAACATACGGTGACAGGGTTGTTTTCCTCACGAGCTTCAGCATGGAGGATAATGTAATCACCGACCTCATGAGCAGGGCGGGAATAGGCATAAGGCATTTCACCCTGGATACCGGCCGCCTAGCCCAGGAAACCTACGACATAATGGAAGTAATTTCCAACAGGTATGGAATAACTCCGGAGATTGTCCTCCCATGGGCAGATGAAGTTGAGGATATGGTGAGAGCGCATGGAATCAACCTCTTCCGCGGTTCCCCATCCATGAGGGAACTGTGTTGCGAGACCAGGAAAATAAGGCCGTTGAACCGCATTCTCTCCGGTAAAGGAGCATGGATTTCCGGCATAAGGGCAGAACAGACCAGTTATAGAAAGAAAAGCGAAATGGTTGAATCAGATCCACTGCGTCCCGGTATCATGAAATACAATCCACTACTGAACTGGAGTTCAGCGTATGTAAAGGAATACACGGAAAAATTCGCGATTCCAGTCAATGCCCTGTATTCCATGGGGTACAGGAGCATAGGCTGCGCTCCGTGCACGAGGGCAGTCCTGCCGCATGAGAGTGAACGTAGCGGAAGATGGTGGTGGGAAGACGGCGTGAAAGAGTGCGGAATCCATGCGGCCGTTCGATTCATTCCTGCACTGAAAGGGGATGAGTAACATGGTTTCAAAACCGCATGGAGGCAAGCTGGTCACTGTAGGGAGCCTGAATTCGCAATCATTTGGGCGCAGGGACATGTCTTTGGAAGTTGATTCAAGGACTGCTGTCAACCTCTTCCTTATAAAAGCCGGCATATTCAGCCCGCTGGTTTCATTCAGCACGC
>DAICSO010000066.1:0-5596 GCA_027368075.1 bacterium | reverse complement strand
GCCAGGACCTGGGTGGACAGGATAGGAATGAGCTATCTGGTGAGCATAGGAAACATGGCAGACCTGAATTTTTCTGATCTCGTAACATTCCTGGTAAATGACAGCGACACGTCATGCATATCGCTCTATGTCGAGGGGATAAAGGACGGGAGAAGTTTCCTGGATGCCGCCAAGGTTTCAAAGAAGCCTATAGTTATGCTCAAGTCGGGCAGGTCCATGCATGGGTCTATAGCTGCGTCCTCCCATACGGGTTCCCTGGCTGGATCGGACAAGGTGTATGATGGTGCCATGAAACAGAGCGGGATACTCAGGGCAAACACCATAGATGACCTGTTTGACAAATCCCTTGCGCTGTCCCTGCAGCCAACCATGAAGGGGCCGAACATGCTCATCATAACCAACGGAGGCGGAATCGGCGTTCTGGCTACGGATGCCGGGGAGATGTACGGAGTTCCCGTTGACACTCCAAGCGACGAGCTCAGGCAGAAGCTCTCTAAGTTCATGCCGGAATTCGGCAGCACAAAGAACCCCATTGACCTCACAGCCATGGCAACCGGCAGTTCCTACCAGGATGCCGTCAGGACAGCATTAGACGATGATGGCGTCGATGGGCTGGTCGTGCTTTATTGCGAGGTATCCAATCTCGATCCGCAGATTGCTGCAAAATCCATACTCAAGGGAAAGATGGAGGCAAGGAACAACAAGCCCATATGCGTTGGCTTTGTAGGAGGCGAGCAATCACGCAGGGCCATTGAATGGCTACAGAAGAATGAGATCCCGTCCTACCCGTCACCAGAAAAGGCTGTCATGTCCATGTCAACCTTGAGGCAGCACGAGATACTCAACCAGAGCATTTGCCTTACAAATAATGAGATGGCTGGTTTTGATAAGGCGGGTGTTTCCAAAATGCTCCTTGATATGAAGAAGTCCGGAACTACGATACTGAGTGAGCTTGATTCCAAGAAAGTGTTTTCCATGTATGGCATCCATGTGAACCACATGGAACTTGCAAGGAATGAGGATGATCTGAAAACCGTAGCAGGGAAATTCAGGTTCCCTGTTGCGATGAAGATTCAGAGCCCGGATATAACCCATAAATTTGACGTTGGTGGAGTGAGGCTCAACGTGAAATCCCCGGAAGAGATGATTGCTGCCTTCAGGGATATAATGGCCAGCGTCAAGGAGAAGGCGCCAGCGGCGAGGGTCGAGGGGATTGTCTTGGAAGACATGCTTAAGCCGGGCCTTGAAACCATAGTCGGAACGCTGAAGGACCCTAGCTTTGGACCCACGGTGATGTTTGGAATGGGCGGAACCAACGTTGAGGTTCTCGGGGACGTCTCCTTCAGGGTCGCACCCGTATGCCGCGAAGATGCATCCGCCATGATCTCGGAGACCATGATCTCAAGACTGTTCAAGGGAACAAGGGGGAGGCCAGACCTGGATTCGGAGGCTGTTATTGACACCCTGATGAGGATATCATGGCTGGCAATGAATCATCCCGAAATAAAGGAGATAGACGCGAACCCGGTCATGGTGTACGAGAATGGGGCAATAGCAGTGGACGCAAGGATAATACTGCAATAGGGTTATGAAAATCAGGCGGGTATTATTTTTCCCACCTTACTATCCAACTGTCCAGGTCCCCGAGTATTGCACGCAGCTCCCTGCCCTTCTCGGAGAATGAATAATGCACCGAGGGAGGGGTGCCCGGAGTTACGGTGCGGGTTATTATTCCGGCGTCCACCAGGTCTGAAAGCCTGTCGGAGAGGCTGCTGGAACTTATGTTGGGTATACGCCTCTTCAGTTCGTTGAACCTTACCGGCTCACTTAGCGCTACGCCGTGAAGGACTGATAACGTCCAGGCCTTGAAAAGCCTGTTGTAGCCGTTGGTTATGATCTTGCAGTTGCTCATGGTCTGCTGGTCAAGAATTTCGTACCTAGTAGTGGTTTCCATACTATCTCAATAGGATAATACTACTTAGTTTAATAATCATATTGGTATATCCATGCATGGTAAATGCAGATAGTCAGAGAACCTGGATCATAGACCAGGCACACACTACCGTGGAATTTTCGGTTAGGCACATGATGATATCGAGCGTCAAGGGGTTCTTCGAGAAAGTGGAGGGCGAGGTAACGGGAGATCCGGGAAACATGCAGGACGCAAAGGCGCATATAAAGATACTGACGGGAAGCGTCAGCACCAGGGATCCCACGAGGGACGGACACCTGAAGTCACCTGATTTCTTCTATTCCGAGAAATACCCCGCAATGGAATTTGTGACAACACAGATAACAAGGAAGACCGGAAATGAATACCTTATCAGGGGAAATCTGACCATAAGGGATGTCACTAAGGAAGTTACGCTTAACGGGGAGATGGAAGGAACGATCAAGGATCCGTATGGAAACAACAGGTTCGGCTTCTCGGCTGAGGGCGAAATGAACAGGGAAGATTACGGGCTGAAGTGGAATTCCGTTCTTGAAACCGGCGGCGTGATGGTCGGATCAAAGGTCAAGATGTCCATCCACATCGAAGCAATAGAAAAGAAGAATTAGTTTTATGAAATATTTTTGCCTGCCATCCGGCAGGCCCTGATTACCTATTCTCCGTATTCTGTTTTCCTGTATATTTTCACCAGGGTGCCGCTTATGAACAGCAGCAGGCCGAGCCCTATCCCGTATCCGGCCTCCTGGCTCACGACAGAAGGGTTCAGGGGCGTGATTATGAATAATATCACAATTGCAGCGAATACCAGGAACGCTGAAATCAGGACATATGTAACCGGCTTCATATCCGCTGAGACTGGCTCAATGGATCTCACAGTTTCCGCAGTGCGCATGCTGGCAAAATCAAGGAGAACCAGGTAAGCCGTTATCATTGCAAGAAGGATCGCAGGGATATCATAGACTGGCTTGAATGTCAGGAACGAGGGTATTGCCAGCGACCCCGTACCGAATGCAGAAATACCGGTCATAGCCAGAAGCACATAGACCTTCGCTGGATCCCTGAACCTGGTCTTCCTGTACCTGATCGACCATATTGCTGCCTCAACCAGCACGAATAGTGCCGCACCTATAACAACGAAGAACAAGAGTACTTCCAGATCCGGGATTAAAAGGCCGGGCGTGAGTGCGCCCCACACTGACATGCCCACAAGATATGCAATGCCTATTATTCCCAGGGCCACTGTTACCGGCCTCTCGATCATTGAAAGGCTGCTGTTTCTGTCCAGATGTGGGATCAACAGCAGGTAGATCAGTGGCGATCCAGCAAAAATGATGGTTGCCCAGAATGGATCGATTATGGATGAAATCTGGAAATCCATGGCTTTGTACACAAAGAGCAGGAACCACGGTGGATACAACGGTCCGGAAAATGAAGTCCCTGCAGCTACCTGCGGGAACGGGCTGAACAGGGTTGGAACATTGGGGAGAGCTACGACAAACGAGGGGATTATTACTATGGCAGCGAACGTGTATAGCGCTATCTGCACCATGTAAAGCATGTTGTATGGATACCACGGCCTGTATTCGGTTGTCTCCCTGTCCACCAGTGGTGCCCTGTATTTTGATTCGGACCTCCGTGGCATTATGGTATTGTATTCAGCGAGGAAGAAATGCCCGAGGAAAATTATGCCTATAGCGGCTGCAAGAACTACATGCCATCCAAGCATCCTCTGAAACAGGGATGCCGTAGTACCGTTTCCGAAGAAGATGCCTTCAAGGTATGTACCTATCATCGGTGTTTCAGCAGCGATGCCCTTCCCGACTCCTGTAGCATTGGCAGCCAGCACATCTCCGCTCATGGAATAACCGAAAAAACCTACTGCCAGAGTTGTAAGGAGCAGTAAGACTCCCGTAAACCACTGGTTCTTTCTGGGCTTCTTATATGCGCCGACGAAGAGGTTCCTCAGCAGGTGCAGGTACAGTAGTGCGATCATTACATAGGCTCCGTAAAGGTGCGTTGTCATGATTATTGACCCGAATGGCGTTGAATTCAGGAAGCTCTCTGTGCTTGTATATGCTGCAGTTGGCTGGTAGTAGAAGAGTATTACGAGACCTGTTATGACCTCGTAAAGGAATGCGAACATCACCATGGCTCCGGTCCAGTACCAGATTCCACCCCTCCTCCTCATATAATCTGGCACTTTTCTCGGAAGCGGCTGTGGATCATTCATTATCCTGATTAAGTCATTCTGTTCTCTTTCTGTCATTTTTTACACCAATATCATTCACTTATCGTTGTTACGTCGGTCTGGCTTGATGAGGGCAAGGGATTTCCCCCACTCAGATCGTCGGAGTGACCGTATATGGTGGGCCCCACTAGAGATGTCACCGAATATGTGTCGGTTAAACTGTCCCATTTTAGTGTAACATTCGGCAGCGGACTCTTTGTCGGGCCGGTCACAACGGAGAAGCCCTTATACGGATCATACGTGCTTCCGTGGCAATTGCAGCCTATGAAACCCGTATTGTTTGGACCTGAATGGCCCGGGTGATTTGGTATGGTGGTACCGGGCTTGTAGAAATGTATGGAAGGGGGTGTGCATCCGAGATGCTGGCATACTGCACTTGAAGACACAACCGATTTGTGCGGCCCAACTCCGCCGGGGGACTTGAATGTTCCGCCTGTCGCAGGTATCTGAACATTGTATGGGTTGATGGCCACATCGTTCCCGCTAGAATGTCCCAACCTGAGGAGGAAATTCGGCTCGTTCTGGAGCGGGTAGTCGAATACTACAGCCGCCGGATTGTTCACTATCAGGTCGTTGGTTTTAATGGGTGCGCCAGTGGTAGCGTTAACAAGAGTCAGCGTGGGAAATGAAGATATCCCTACACTCTGGGGTATAAGGTTCTGTATGGCTCCGCGAGCTACGCCTATTGTCACGGCACCGACGCCCAGAACCATCATCACTTTCAGGAAACTGCGCCTTGATGCGTCAGCAGGATTGTCCTTCCCAGGTTCTTTCTTTGCTTCAACCATCTCGTCACGACCAGATCATGAAACAGTGAAAGTGCCCATCATCCATCCCGGGGTGACCATGGCGCCTTCAGAACCACTGGGTCCGCTGCCGCATGGAACGTTGCACATCCAGTTGTAATTCCCTGTAACGTTTGCATAGAACTGGGCAAACTCTACCATCTGTGTTCCAACGGGAACGTTAAGATCCTTGCCTGTGCCAAACAGGTTTGGAACGGTGAAAGTGTGTGATATATTTGCCTCGGATATGTTTGTAACCGGAATGGAATTGTTAAGTATTTTTATAGCGCCGGTGCCGCCGTTCGTGGCATTTATCATTGTCTTGTTAAGTATATACACAACACCGCCAAGAGTACCGGATACATTTGTGTATACAGGCAATGTGCCGTAACCGGGACCGGAGTCATAGTCAAATATCGTCAGATCTATAAGCCTGTTTGATGGTATAGAGATGTTTGCGGAAGAATGCAGCGTCCCATTTTCCAGAACAAAATACGCCGGCTGGCTTGTTACTGTGCTGTTGAAATAAAGTCCGGGTATGACAACCAGGTCCAGGTTGTACGCACCAGTGCTCACCGGGGTCGGCCCCTGGTGATTGTATGCTATACCCAC
>DAICSO010000065.1:0-5714 GCA_027368075.1 bacterium | reverse complement strand
CTACATCGTAGACAACGGTGGCCAGTGGACTCATCGTGAATGGAGAGTGGTGAAGAATCTGGGTGCCGAATCCACTATCATTCCAAACGATACCCCCTCATACAGGATTTCTGATGCTGATGGCATTGTCCTTTCAGGGGGGGCTCCGAGCATAGTTTCTGAACTTGATAAGCTGGGTTATGTTAAGGAATATCTTGCAGATCACGAATTCCCGGTGTTGGGAATATGTGTAGGTGCACAATTTATAGCCCTGAATTCAGGCGGGGAGGTCGGGCCGGGCACTCATCCAGAGTACGGGAAAACGGCAGTGACTTTCTTTAATAAAGGAGGAATTTTTTCTAAGCTTCCGGACAGCATCGTCGCATGGGAGAACCATAACGATGAGATAAAGCGCATGAGTGGCGACTATGTTGTCTGCGCATCCTCAGAAGGCTGCAAGGTGCAGGCATTTTACCACAGGACTAAACCGATTTTCGGTGTCCAGTTTCATCCAGAAGTCAACAATACTGAACATGGAGAGGATATTTTCCGCTCTTTCCTCGACATATGTGCCATGAAAAAATAGTATACACAGACAAATATATTTAACCGCCTTAATCATCTAAGCAATAATGCTTACAGAAGTAAGTGAGTTCACCGGCATGAAGGTCTATTCGGATAAGGGCAAGTTTGTGGGCACTGTGGACGATGTCATAGTGGATCTCGACAGGCAAACTGTCCACGGATTATACATAGAAAATCCGAACCCGTCCCTTATAGAGAATGGTGCAGCAATCTCCATACCATACAGGTGGATAAAAGCGATCGGCGAAATCATACTCCTTAAGAGATTCCCCTCCTTCGTGAAGGAACCGGAAGACAAAGACTGATCAACGGTAGAGGAAAAACGCTACGTCTGCCGTCTTGTTTACATAACCATATCTTTCAAACTGTGCTATTCCGTTATAATCCAGCGCCAGCGGCTCCAGCAGGCCATTGTCCACTGTTCCATCGGGCTTGTAGACGCTGAACCGTTCGGAATCCTGCGGGCACCAGTGAATAATTTTAAGCGGATGATCCTTTGTTACTTCACGATCATCGAAATTTCCAACGTTCACGCTCTTCACCACAACGCACAGATCCTTAAGCCTAAGCACATCACCATCGCTGAATTTATCCCAGTCTTCCTTCTGCACAAATATGCTGAATTCAGTTCCAAGATCGTATTTCCTGTGCCCAAGTTCGGTGCGCCCCGGATGGTAAGGAGCCCTGCTCTGAAGCGGTAGCGGAGACTTCACCGTCACTTTTACGGGATCGCGAACAAACCAGAACCTCATTGCCCCGGAATCAATAATTTCCTTGTTCATGGCGTTGAAAATCTCCCACGAGAAATCTGCATCGATCTCCCTGAGTCCGGATTCAATCCAGTATCGCCTTATCACCGCAGGCGAATATCCTCTCCTCTTCAGTGCAAGCAAAGTTCCGAGGCGAATATCGTCCCAGCCACTATACTTTCCCTCTGCAATTCCTTTCTTTATTATCGATGTTTTAAGTATTGTTTCTGGTATAGTGATCAGCCCATAGTGGTAATAAACAGGAATCTTCCATTTGTTATACTGAAATACATATTTCTGCTTCTCAGTATTGTTCAGATGATCCTTTCCCCTTATTACGTGAGTCAGTCCGAGATAATGGTCATCAACAGCGACTGAGAAATTCATCATCGGGTATGCGTGGTATTTTTTCCCGGTTCGCGGGTGATTAGCGTCAACCACCCTGAATGCTATCCAGTCCCTTATGGACGGATTCGGATGATTGAGATCCGTCTTTACTACCAGAGTTGCGGATCCGGGCCTTAAACTGCCAAGGATCATCTCTTCAAATTCTGAAGAGTTAGTTTCAATGGTGTTGGACCTGTGCGGGCATTCGATACCCTTGAGTTTCAGGTCCCGGAAGTCCTGCTGCTTGCAGTGGCATACGTAAGCTTTTCCGTTTTTTATCAGTTTCCTGGCTTCGTTATAATACAGATCAAATCTGTCAGATTGTATCACGACTTCGGAAACATCGACTCCTAACCATTCGAGATCCCTTGGAATCTGAGTATAGGCGAATGGATCTATGTTATCCGGATTTGTATCTTCGATCCTCAGAATCAGCCTGCCGCCGTATCTTTTCACGTACTCATCGTTGAGAATTGCCATCCTCGAATGCCCGAGATGAAGTGGTCCCGAAGGTGAAGGGGCCATCCTCATAACAACGTTTCCCGACACATCCTCCAGGTCCGGAAGCCTGTGTTCCTGAACCCTCTTCTCCCTTACCATAAATTCCGGGAATTCATTTCTTACAACCTCTTCCAGCGAATGCTGAGACATTGAATTGACCTCGCTGGCAACCTCGGCAACCTTCCGGGCAAGCCCCTTGGGATCCGAACGCGCCTCCGGGAACAGGCCCATTATCTTTCCGATGACGGGACCGGGATCAGCCCTGCCACCATGCTGGTATGCGTTCCGGATTACCTGTTTCCTGATCTCATCATCCAGCAGGGACAAGTGAACCCCTCAGTATATTTTCCATCTCAGAAACCAGATCGTGCAACCCTGACTTATCATTTATGGACATGCATATTCTTTCAATGCGCTCTGGGGAAAGGTCAGTTTTGCTCTGGACACGGATAATCTTTTTCCTGAAAAATTTCTTGATTTCCTCATAGAGATTTTCCTGCTGCTCCACTGAATATCCGGAACTGCCTGAATAATCGATGAGAAATATTATGCTTCCTTCAATCTTCTGCAGCGCAAGTATTGCCTTTTTCTCCATTTCGTTCCTGTCCGACATTTTCCTGTCCAGGATACCCGGGGTATCGATTATTTGAATCCTGTAATAACCGATGTCAGTATACCCAATGTGAATTGACTGGGTCGTAAAGGGATAAGGGGCCACCTTTGGCTGTGAGGTGGTTAGCATGCCTAGCAAGGAACTCTTTCCGACATTTGGCATTCCTGCAATTATAAACGTCTCCATGTTAGTTTCGATTTCCGGAATCTTCCTCATGTAATCCCGGCAGCTTGACAGGAATTCAAGATCTGCCGAAATGTTCTTGATCAGGGATGAAAAGCGTCCATAATACTGCTTCATCCAGCTATTCATGATCTTCTTGTCCTTCTCTGATTTCAATCTCCTTATGTAATCTGTGCTGAGTGTAACTATCCTCTCAGAAGTCCACTGGATCTTGCCCAGTGAGAGCTTGTACTTGTCCACATCAAACATAAGGTCAAGCAATCCGTAATAAAACGGGTGAAGTTTCTCGCTTGACGGAAATTTCTTCACCAGCCTGTCAAGATGCGAACAGGCAGTGCTTTCGATCGTAGATATTTTATCAATCAGTTCTTTCCTTATCTTATCGGAAATATCCGGGTGATAGGGTTCCTCTATCTTTGCAGCCTTGGAAAAGGCTTTGTCGATTATTTCCTGGGTTCTCAAAACAGTCGGTATCTTGTTAAACATTTCCTTTTATCACTTCTAGTGCAAAATAATGTGTAAAGCTCAGTCTGTCTGCTTTATGGACGCTTCAATCTTCTTCTTTGTTTCTTCGCTCATCTCGTAGATGTTATGTGCGTATCGTGAATGAATCCTTATCCTTGGCATGAGGTCTTCCCTTGCGTGGGCCGAGAACTCAAAACCGCAATCATAACCAATGTCCCTGCACTTGTAAAGAAAAGTGGCCATGATTTTGTATGTGCATAGGATATAAAACATCTCCGATGCAAATGCGCAACTGACAGATCTGCGTGATAGTGTTCTCGATGGCCATCCAGAATTGCAAGCGCGATTATGCTGAAGATTATGGGGTGGTGGTTGCTTGAAGCAGTATTTCATGCATATGCCCATAAGTTAGGGGCAAGGGAATACCCTGGAATTTGGAATGCAGAAGCTGCCCGTAACTGAAACTGACCTTGCGGAATCACCTTAATTTCTGCAAGCAGGGAAATATTCGGAGGGAAAACACCTGCCATGTACCCTGATTGTCCGGGATAAAAGAATATTAGACAAGGAAGTATTATCAAGCATGCTTGTAGAAGACCAGAGAAATATTTCATGCGGCGGGGATCCATTCAATTACCTTAAGAGCGTGCTGAAGGGGCTTTATTTCGATCTCTCCCCAGGACAGGATGCAAAAGTATTGCTGCTCAGCGAAAAGTTCCCATACAAGCGGGACCTGTTTGAAAGTCTCTCAAAAAATTCCCGCCTGAAACTGGTCGAGATGAAGGAAGAGCATGGCGAAATTAAGTTATTTAACAATGAGCTAATGGTGAAGTATGCTTCTTTCATTCAGATATGAAAAAGGGAACGGATTCTTAACAGACGTGGATGGAAAAGACTCGGTCAGGATCAAGAATTCGCTATCGGACAATGCACAGAATTTCAGCCCAACAGAACTCCTGGTTCTCTCTATAGGATCCTGCACAAGCGATGATGTCCTCTCTATCCTTCAGAAGATGAAGCAGCCATACAAATCTTACAGGTGCATTCTTGAAGCTGAGAGGGAGGAGGAGATTCCGAAGACACTCAAGAGGGTGAATATAACTTATGATCTTAGCGGAGATCTTGATCCTGAACAGGTAAGGAAAGCTGTGAACCTTTCACTTTCCAAATACTGTTCAGTCTCAATACTGGTCAAGCGAGGCGGCACAAAGGTAACACATTCCATAATAATCAACGAAAAGAAGATAGACGATCGCATATCCCTCTGATCTGAGGTTGAGAGTGATTGCCCTCAGGGAGTTTTCAACCCGTTTCCGGTAATGACCAGCAGGCTCTTGCCATCAAAATGTGAAAGGGAGAATGCCGCCAGGACAGTTGCGGAACTGTACTCCGCGTAAATCCCCATCAGGGCAAGATTCTTTCTTGCGCTAATTATTGATTGCTCGCTCACTGTGACGCATTTGCCGTTTTCCCTTACTATGCCAGACATAAGGTCAAGAAGCGGTGGGGTCCTGGATACGAGTGCGTCCGCAACTGATCCAAGGGAATTATCCGGATCATACGGTGTGTCGTTTACGCTGGAACATAAAGGGGATACAGCTTCAGTCTGAACAGCTATAACGGATGGCACCTTCTCAATTTCACCGCTTTCCACCAGGTGATGGAACCCGCTGTACATGCCTATAAGCAGGGTTCCAGCGGATACCGGGATGAAGATATTATCTGGAACCTTGCCGTTCCCCTGCCTAAAAATCTCGTAAGCTAGCTCCCTTATGCCATCCCTGAATTCCGGGTTTATGACATGGCTGGCATAGACACCACGATTCAGCCGAGCAGCTTCAGCAACCTTTTCTCTGCCACCCTTAACCGGTACTATCCTGGCACCGTAGGACTCTATCTGTGAGATCTTTCCATGAATCGTGTTTTCTGGCACAAAGATGTTTACATTGAATCCTGCCCTTTTCCCGTACGCTGCGATGGAGGCACCCGCGTTTCCAGAAGAATCCTCGTTTATTTCCGTTTCTCCCGGTTTCACGTACCTTTCTGCGAGAGCTGAAATAAGCGTTTTTGACCCCCTGTCTTTGTAGGAAAAGGTAGGCGAGAAGTACTCAAGTTTCATGGATACGGTATCAAAATCCAGAATAGGTGTTACAACTTCTCCCAGCGAAATCATCTGTCTGATATATGGGTAGTTTTCCCCTGGATTGCCTCTGTATTTAAAGTTCGGTTCCATATTGAATATGCCGTTGCAC
>DAICSO010000064.1:0-5728 GCA_027368075.1 bacterium | reverse complement strand
TACCACTGCAATGCATGTGGTCTCACCATGGACAGGGATCTCAATGCTGCCATCAATATCCGCAATCGCGGAATCGCGAAGGTAGGGAGGGGCACTCCCGAAGTCACGCCTGTGGAGACTGGGGCTCTACCCGAAAGGGCAACTCCGGTCGTTGAAGCAGGAAGCCCCCGGTAACGCCGGGGGAGGATGTCACCGCCCAAATCACCAATCAGTGTTGGCGTATTCGGTACGTAAAAAGCTCCCGTCAGGCTCATGAAATCAGTTCCTCTCAAATCTATAAGTATCCTCTGAGGACTGGGGAATTATTCTACTTTTGTTCGGGTGCGATGAATGATTTGCCTTTTTTATGAAAGGGGATGTGCGGAGTAACTCGGTGAGACATGCCTTACATTTTACAAGCTTCAATACTAACGAGAGTGGGATGCCGTACTTTGACGCGATGATGACCGCAGAAACATCCGCGCTGGTATGAATACAGACATAAGTCTTGGAGGTTATCGCAATTGCCATAAAACAATAATGGCTGTATGAAAAATTATCAGACTGATCATGTGGTATTTGGTAACGAAATATTTTTTATAAGAACACGTCGGGTTAACACCTGAACATCTATTTTCCCACGTGCTTCAAGCCAAATACATCAGCAGGTTGTATGTCCCAGAATTATTTTTTTAAATTCGGTAATTTTTACACAAATCAATTGGCATACGAGTATTTAAGAAATTGTGGTTTAGGGTATTTGAAGTGCAGGGGATGTGCATTTGTGATTAAGTGCAATGCAGTACAAAATTTAAGTACAATACTAGGTTATCATCCTGTGATATTCTGAAAGAAAGTAGCATACACGGTTACGAGAAGTCATTCGCAAGGGAAATAGATAAGCTCAAGGATTCCAATTTACCGCAGCCGGTCATGAAAACAATCCTAGAATACATGGATGATCTACAGTTGCAGGGAACAAGGGGCCTCTCCGCAGGCAGAAAATACGCCTATCTGCTAAGGCTTAGGAAAGTTGCCCTGATTATTCCTGACTCATTTCTGAACCCCTCGGTCAAGGACATCAAGAAAGTCATGACAATCATACAAAAGACTCCGGTAAAATGGGGTAGCGGAGAACCTCATACACCTTCGGTGAATCAGATTCAGGCTTATCAGGTCTGCATCAAGAAATTTTATAAGTGGCTTTTGGGAAATAACAAGAACTATCCTGAGTGCGTTGAATGGATCAGGATCACAAATCCAAGGAATCTTCAGGATAAGCCAGTAGAAATCGTTTCTCCTAAAGAACATAAATTGATGATTGAAAATGCCAGGAATCCTAGGGACAGGGCACTTCTTAGCTTATTGTATGATTCAGGATGCAGGATTGGGGAGCTCCTTACCCTGAGGATAAAAGACCTGATGTTCGATGAGTATGGGGCGCTTATAGCGGTAACCGGAAAGACCGGATACAGGAAAGTAAGGATAGTTGGGAACTCCATTGCAGAGTTACAGGCATGGCTCGATTACCATCCTGAGCGCAGTAATAGGGATGCGTCGCTCTATTGCCAGATTGATGGTGAAAGAAGAGGTGAATCTATGCAATATGACCAGGTTCATTCTGTTTTCACCAAGACGGCTAAACGTGCAGGAATCAAGAGGCGCATATATCCTCATCTTTACCGGCACACAAGATCGACAATATTGGCGTCAAAAGTTCCTGAGGCAGTATTAGAGTCCCAACAGGGTTGGGTTCATGGATCCAGAATGTCCAGGGTTTATGTTCATCTAACTCAGGAGCAGCAGGATGAGGCGATCTTGCAGGCTAATGGAATCAAGAAAAAAGTTGCCCTCGAAATTGAGACGGAGTCCCCGATAGTGTGTCCTCGCTGTGGTACATTGAACACCAACGATGCCAAGTATTGCCGGAAATGTTGGCTTCCTCTTGCCATTGAGGCCGTGATAGAACTCAAGGAAAAACAGGACCACATTGAGCATTCCCTGTTGAATGGGGGCAAAATAAGCTCAGAGATAAAGACGCTTTTGGACTTAATGCCTGAAACCGAGAAGACAGGAATACTAGCTTCCATAGTAGAACTGGTCCTAAAGCAAAAAGAAGAAAAGGGAGAAGAATGAGCTTGCAAGGATGGGAAAGAACAAACCTGAAGTCCTGCAGGTTGCTGGAAAAGTGCGAAAACGAGAATATTAGCAACAATTGTCGAAGACAATTTGAAGGAAAAGACAATAGATAAATAGTTTGCAGGTGATGTCGCATTATGTCGTTGACTCTGCTTGAGGTAAAGAATAAAGTGAAAGAGGAATTAAAGAAGACGCTAGATATTGATGACTTTAGAATAGTCTTTGCTGACAAGAAGAATGATATGGACGGAGTGGAGAGATGGATCATTGGAATCAATTTCGATCAGGAAGTTATCTCCGACAAGACGAAAGAGAGAATTCACATACCATCTTCACGCATTGTGACTATTGATGCTGAAACGGGAGAGATCGTAGCGGTATCATCAGTAAGGCCAATAAGCAAGGTAAAATTGTGATCTCGCATGGGCATCATCAGGGATACCGTAAGAATTTCAGGAAACAGGGATGCAGTGATCCTCGAGGCTCTTTTTGACACAGGAGCTGATTATAACGTCATTCGTCCGAGGCTTTCAAACGGCATGACAACAGACGACTTGGGATATATTGACTATTTTCCAGAATATGTATCGATTCTCAATTTGGGAGAAGACCAAAATAATGAAGGTGAATTATACGATTATGTGATCTTTGGTGAAATGAATATTTCGGGAAAGAAAATCGCGACGCCTGGTTTTGTTCTCATGGAGATTGGGGATGACGTGCTGATAGGGCACGGTGCTATGCAATGCTTAGGCATAAAACTGGATCCAAGAAACCATAAGATAACAATCTGAACGCCTGGTTTTCCTGAAACTTCATAATTATGGCCACAATTCATGGTACAAATATTCTCTTATAATACTACATTATAACCGTCATTTGCCGAATCATCCACAAATCGGCTACTACACGAAACAAGTTTGAGTTCTTAATCATCCTCGAGGGATACCAGCTGCACGAGATCTCAGCTCTCCTGGAAGGAAAAAATTCGGCGATTGACTAAATCAGGCCACTGAGGCCATAGATAAGCACAGCTAATGACATAAGAAGACCCGTAATCAAGAGGCTCCAGACGACGTAATCCTTTCTCTTTGAAACATACAGGTTCATGACAATCTTATACGAGATCAATATTAATATTTTCCTTTAGTTTTTTTGTCCATAATGGTAAGTACGAATCCTACAGTGCCGGCAATACCGATTATGGACCACCATACGTCAGCAGCTGATTGACCGCTATAATTGAACTGTGATGTGACGGCTGTCCCAAGAGGTGACAGGAACGCAGCCATCCCCGCCAGCACCGCAATCATGATAATGGTCCCATATTTTATTCCGTTATTGTTCCCTGACATCTTTGTGAATCTCTGATACTTATCGTAGGTTGGAGCTCTCAGTCTCACTTGGACTGACTGGTCTCTTTTTGCATTCTTTCTCTTCTTTCCATTCCTATTGCTGTTCTTCCCGCTCATTTCCTCTTCTCCTTAAATACTGACTATTATTCGAACCTCTTATCTTGCGTTTTAAGGAGTGTTCAAGCGGGTTTATGTGCTATCATATCATCCTTTTCTTGCTCGTTTATTTCATGTGTCCTTTTTAGTTCTCTGGAAGTGCACAAGTTATAACCCATGTGCAATTGATTGCGAAAGACAAACCCGATCTACGCTTCACCCCACGAAAAACCCAGTGTTTTCAGGATTTACAATAAATTGATGTTGAGTGTGCTTGCACATTCTGCTGACCAGTTACATAAAATGTATATAGAAAAAGCTATTAAGTTCATTATGAGCAAGTTGCTTACAGTAATTCTGGCAATAGTGGCTGTCATAGCCTTTTCAGTGCCTATAGCAGTTTACCTGCATGATAATGGTGTGCAGTCTAATGCAGGGCCTGAAATACAGCTTAATGTGCATTTCATTGGAGGTTCTGTCCCTTCCATTGCTTCCCAATTCAACCACTATAATTACTCAAACGTCTCTGCGGCAGTATTTTCACCAGTTCCTGGATCTCTCAATTCCAGTTCTTCCCACAATCTTTCCAGCCTTAACCAGACCTCCAACCCATATGAACTGAGACTTTTTGAAGGAAATGCAAATTCCAACGGTGTTGTGCTTGGATACCTCGACAACAACTTTTTCAACATATCAAAACAGTGGAAGGAGTATGCGTCAAAAGGTACTGAAAACGTATCACTCTCACTGCTAGCCTCCTATTCATACGCAAAAAATGGTGACTTTTATGTTTATACGTATTATAATAACATACCATACAATCCATTTTTGCAACTCACCCCAGGGCTTGCAAACCGGTTCAACACCAGTGTGTACTTCAACATGCAGTCACCATCCGCCGTGATACCACTCAATTCCACAAACATCGTAAACATGACCCAGCCCTATGTCAGGATCGGCGGTGGCGGAAACAACTGCAATACGCAATATACAACGGTTTATGACAAAACAGTAAGTGCTCCTCTGCCGTTGATGGCAGGGAGCCTTAACCTTCCGTCAGACACTTCAATGACATATGCCTTTGACCAATTTTCCGGGTCACTTGAATTCTCCTTTAACAGCGCTTCCAGGAACACACTGGAAAGCTATGTCCAGACATCCGCGTCTCCTTCGTGGAGCGGGACGGATAGCGGTTTCTCTGCCACGAGTGCAAGCATGTACGCGTACCCTACTTCCAACGAGAACGTCAGCATGATCTACATGTCAGGCGTCTCGATACACGTCGTTGCCACCGATATACTGTATGAATACACGGACGGTTCAACGTGTGCCTACGTCGATGGCGGTACAACCACGACAGTATCAGTAACAGGGGTCGGAAGCGGCAACCTAGATCCATACGTAACGTTCATGTCCAATGTTGCTAACTCACAGTACTGGTACGCCATCTTCGGTGCACTGGGGATGAGCGAAACCGGTAGCAGGACGCTTTCTCCGGGACAGACCACGTCGAACTGGCAGTTCAGTGCCGATGCAGCCGGCTACACAAATGCGGCCGATGCTGAGACCAGCGCGGTCAATGCTGCCTCGGTCATGGTGGCATCCCTTGGCGTTGAACTCGCAATCGGAACCGCAGCCGGAGTAATCCCGGGAGCCGACAGCGCCATTGATGCTGTAGCCCTGGTGAATGATGCTCTTGCGGGTGCTTCACTCACTCTCGCAATAATATCTGCATTCTCCTCCATAAGCTACTCGACGAGCCTGCAGATGAGTTACAACAGCATGAACATTGGGAATGCAGCTCTGGGAGGTACGTCCGGCAGCACCCTCACCGTAAATACATACCAGGCTTCCACGCACAGTGAAATAATAGTGAACGGAAACGTATATGACATGAACATGCCAATGACCTATATTATTGGCATTCCATAATTTTCATAGACACCAGGCAATCATTCATGAAAATGCCATTTACTGTTGTATGATTACATAATGCGTCCACATTATAATTATGGCCACAATTCATGGTATAAATATTCTCTTATAATACTACATTATAACCGTCATTTGCCGAATCATCCGCAAATCAGGCATAATACGAGATATACTGAAAAAGAAGATGAGAGATCCTCAGGCCCTCGAGGGTGAGATCTCAGCTC
>DAICSO010000063.1:0-5935 GCA_027368075.1 bacterium | reverse complement strand
TTATTAGCTGATAAAATGAATCTCAAAGAAGTTGCCGGTTACATTGAATCCGGGGCAGAAGCAAGAAAGGCGCTGGATCCTTCGGCCGTCATGGAAACGGGGAATGCCATTTCTGAAGCATTCAGTCAGGGCGGCAAGCTGATAATATTTGGCAATGGGGGGAGCGCAGCTGATGCCCAGCATATAGCAGCTGAATTTGTCGGCCGTTTTGAGAAGGAGCGCATGCCCCTTCCGGCTTTGGCTCTAAACACGAACACGTCCTCCCTGACTGCCATAGGGAACGACTATGGCTTTGATAGCATTTTCTCCAGGCAGGTGGAGGCATTTGCCCGAAAGGGTGACGTGGTTGTCGGGATATCAACAAGCGGAAACTCAAAGAATGTCAACCTTGCGCTAGAAAAGGCAAACGCCATGGGGTGCCTTACAATCGCACTTACTGGAAGGGATGGCGGATCAATGATCAGGATAGCGAAGAACTCTATAATTGTCAAGAGCAGCAGGACATCCATAATACAGGAGGTTCACATAGCCGTGGGCCACATGTGGTCAAAGATAGTCGAAGATTCTATGTAGCGTTGACCAGGGGCGAAACTGGACGCAAACACGGAATTATTATTTACACTGAAATTGAGTGTATTAGTTGACATCCATTGATGAATACCACATCCTGAAGTCCGGGTCTGAAGAACTCTTGGACTCAGTGCAATATCAACTTGAGAATGGTTATTTTACCGTTGCTTTTTCCAGTTTTCACCGGTCATTGGAACTTATCCATGGGGTGGAATATCCACGTACACATTCCCTGAAAAGCCTGATTGAGATCATTGCGAATGCCACAGAAGAAAAGTGCTCAGTAACGGCCAGGGAATTGCTGGATACATACATTATGGGACTGGCATTGCTGGAAGATGCGTGCATCACTTCCAGGTACTTTTAAAGAGAGTACTCAATGGGGGAGATCATCAGGCTTCAAAGGGTTGCGAAGGAGGCTGCAAATGTTATCGGAAACAGCTGTTGAGGCATCTAAAAGAAGAACGCAGATATTAAGTCATATTCAGAAAATCTCTAAGGAATACGAAATGCAGTGCTGAAACTCGACCAGGATGCCAAATTCTACTTATTCGGGTCTGTGCCCGCAGGAACCTCCATTCTCTCCAGTGACATAGACATTCTGGTAATTACTGATCTCCCTGTTGAGGCGGTGATCAGAATGCCTGAAATATGAATGACATAATTGCGGCAGGCTTAGTATCTACATTGGGGAATCCCTGAAATGCAGTCATCAAAAAAATCCTGGATTCAGAGTTCTTTGTGGCGTTTAATAACCGGAGATTGAAAATAGAGATAAAGTTGAGAGCAAACTGTTTTCGCAATTTTCCAAGCTTTTTCGATAATTGGTCTGTCACCCTGTAAAGAATTGTTTGGTTGTTGGGTGGGAGCACCGGCTAAAATAAGATTCGCTCTACTTCCCGTTTTTTGCAATTTCAATCACAAGATCCGGGCGATCCGAAGCTATTGCATCGACGCCGGCGCTGAGCGATGATCTTATCCCATCATTGTCGCCAGGTGCCCAGACGCTAACCTTTATGCCCCCTTCGTGACATTTGTCAACGTAGTCCTTCGTCAAACCTTCGTAATTCAGTGCAATTGTGTCACATCCGCACTGCTTCACCATGGATACGGGGTCCATCGGAAACCCTGCTAGCAATGCCCCGCAGGAAGCTTCCGGAAATTTTTGCTTCAATGCATACAGTGCTTCATGGAAGAAAGATATGAATATGCATTTGTGGATTATTTCCGGGTTTTTATCAAGTATGCTGAAGAGGGAAACAATGGTGTCCGCAGATTTCAGTTCAATGACGAGGGGTATTGAAACCCTGTCAAGAAGTTCCTCAAGCAAGAGTATTTTATCCCCGCTTTTCAGTCTTATTTTTTTAATATCCTTACTATCCATCTCCCTGACCTGCGTGTCGATTCCGGCAAGCCTTCTCAGGTCGGCATCGTGAATAACGGCAAGCTTGCCGTCTCTTGTTAGCTGGACGTCACACTCAACTGCATCAACCCCAATTTTCTGCACTCCCAGGAAAGCGGTCAGGGTGTTCTCTGGAAAAAGGCTGGCACCTCCCCTGTGGGCTATTATAAATATATCCCGTCCATTGTATCTTAAGGGCATGATTGAGGAATTCTCCAGAGGTTAAATAGTGTTTCAATTCAACGATAAAGGGGAAAACTGTGGCCTCATAATTGGTATCACTGAAGTTCCTGTCCATGGTAGTACCAGGAAGAGAGCATAATCAGCTTATCTTCCCGACATACATTCTTGTCAGAAACTTTATCGCCGCCTTGCCACTCTTCCCGTAAGTTGAGAAAGCATCCTGAAGTTCCCTTACCAATTGATCATGCCTGGCATCATCCGCTGCAAGCCGGTAGGGCATGAACTCATACATCCTGACAAGGTCATCGCCATTTAGCAACATTTCCGTGGCGAACTGGTTATAGTCAAAACTCCAGCTGAAGAATTCCGTTACCTGCTCATTCGTGAGTGGGTCACTGCCGGATCGGGTGTAGTTTGCGCAGTATTTTATGCATATCCTCTCGTATTCATTTGAGAAACCATCCCTCAAGTCAATATCATTCCATATCATGGTTACGAGATTAGGGGCCTTCAATATCCTTCTGAATTCGTTTCTGGCTTTTTGCTGGTCAATTCCAATGAATCCCTGGCCCATTGCAATTAGGTTAACGCTGTTTCTCTCAATTCCTGTATTTGCTGGATAGCCATCCACAAAACGGACATTCGTAAAAGCTGCAAGGTCTTTTCTTGACCTCTCGATGGCATCCTCATTGCGATCGATACAGATAACGTCGTTGCCGTTTTCCAGGAAAACTCTTGCAAGAAGGTCCTTGCCGCATCCTATGTTTGCAACAGCCATTCTGTTGTTGAAGAGAAATTTATCCGTTAGTATCCGGATAATTTCCCTGGAATATGGCATCTGTACATTTGAACGCCTTTCTTTACTTCCTGGGATGTGAGAGGATTCCACGTCAAGACATTCACTGTGAATTATTAATCCTTATTCTTACCTTGTTCTGAATGTGGTCCTCGCGGCATTCTTGAAAGAGGGCGAATGCCCGTAATGTTCAACTCCCAAAAGTTGGAGATCAGAAAATGGTGTATCTACGTTTCAGGTTGTATGGTGTGGTTTGCACTTACTCGGGTCTGTGGTATGGCACATGATCATTTTTTATCTTCCATTATATTTCCCTAAATATGGACATAATAATGGGCAAGAAGGTAATTGTGACCGGCGGTGCTGGTTTCATCGGCAGTAACCTGGTAGATCGCCTTTCAAAAAACAATGAAGTGCTCGTGATCGACAATATGCATACCGGCAGCCAGAAGAACCTTGAACAGGCAGAGAAGAGTGGTAAGGTTACTTTTCAGGATGGAGATGCCAAGGATATCGGGAAAACGCGATTCAAGGCAGATTTTGTCTTTCATATTGGCATATACTCAGCGTCGCCGATGTACAGGGCTAACCCCCACCTGATATCCGAGGTCGTCGACGGAATGATCAGTGTTCTGGAATATGCCAGATCCAATGGCTCCAAGGTTGTTTTTGCTTCCACTTCCTCAATATACAACAGCATTGAACCTCCGCATAGGGAAGACTGCATACCCTCGGTCACTGACTATTACACCGAGGCAAGAATTGCAGCTGAAAGAGTATCAGAATTGTACTGCAAGCTCAATAATATGACAGTATCGGCAGTGAGGTTCTTTTCAGTCTACGGAAGGCACGAGGAAGCAAAGAAGGAATATGCAAACCTTGTAACCCAGTTCATGTGGTCGCTCAGGAAGGGAGAGCAGCCCATAATCTATGGGGATGGGAAGCAGAGAAGAGATTTCATATTTGTAGATGACGTTGTTGAGATACTGATGAGGTCCTCACAACTCTCGGGGTTCAACGTGGTGAATGCAGGTACCGGGATAAACTACGATCTCAACGAGATGCTCGAAAAACTCAATCAGTACATGAAAACAGACGTGAAGGCTAAATACATCGAGATGCCTGTGAAGAACTATGTGATGGAAACTCTTGCAGACACCGGGAGAATAAAGACCCTGCTCAACTACACTCCAAAGGTCTCGCTTGATGATGGGATAAAAAAACTCCTGGGACAGTAAGATGAAGACAAGGATGTTCATTTCAAAAACCCCGCTGCGGATAACATTCGTAGGCGGAGGAACGGACATCAAAGACTATTATTCAAAACGTGACAAGGGGGCTGTTCTTCACTGCTTCTATTAACAAATTCATCTATATTGTCGTGAACAAGAAATTTGACGATAAGATCAGGGTAAGCTATTCAAAAACTGAAATTGTTGATTCCGTCGACAGAATCGAGCACCCTTCTGTAAGGGAAGCCCTCAAGCTTCTCCAAATAGATGGCGGCATCGAGATAGTCAGCATTTCCGACATACCTTCAGGCGGTACCGGATTGGGATCGAGCAGCACTTTCCTGGTAGGGCTGCTAAATGCCCTGCATGCATGGAAAGGGGAATTTGCATCACCTGAACAGCTCTCTCAGGAAGCAGTGAAGATAGAGAGGGAAATTTTGAGGGAGCCTGGAGGCAAGCAGGATCAGTACATGGCTGCATACGGCGGAATAAACATGCTGGAATTCTACCCCGATGAATCCGTGGTGGTAAAACCCGTCATATCATCGGAAACGGTCCGGGAGAAACTGCAGGAAAATCTGCTTCTGCTTTACACAGGTGTACAGCGCGGTTCTGCTGAAATACACTCGTCTCAGGCAAGGAATGTTGGCAGGAAATCTGCTAACTACGATAAGATGGTCCAGATCACCGAGGAAGCGTTTTCCAGTCTATCCATGGGCAATTACGATTCCATAGGCTCTTATCTTCACAGTAACTGGAAGCTCAAGAAGGAACTCACGGAGGGCATAAGCAGTGACTTCATCGATCAGGCATACGAGAAGGCCATGCAGTGCGGGGCCGCAGGAGGAAAGCTAATCGGGGCTGGCGGTGGTGGTTTCATGCTCTTTTACGCCAGGCCTGAGCTACATGAAACGATTGTTAGGGAGATCGGAAACATGAAGCCTGAGCAATTCCGTTTTGAGTTTCAGGGAAGCAGGATCATTCACGTTGGTGACTGAAAAGCGAAGACGCTAAGCAGCATCGATAGTAGCTTGACTTCTGTTATATACTGATAACGAAATCTTTCCGTACAAAATATTTTAGTTTTACGAACGTGCCCTGTTGACCTCAGGCTTCTGTCATGTAGACGGCTCACATTTGTATCTACAATTCTATGCCTGCCATCATTCTTTCACTTGTGGCTGCGCCATATAAGGGTTGGACGGAAATAATCTATTATTCGTTTTTTTTCGGACACAGTGCGTCTGTTTGAAAGTTCAGAACGTTGATTTCAGAATTATGTCCAATTGATCTTGTTAGTAACCTCCTTTTGAAGGTTATTGTCTCTTTTCAGTTGGAACAAGTCGTTGATCAAACGCACAAAAACGTTTTAGCTTGCTAATTTCTTTCTGTCCAGTGGATTACGGTTTCTTGGTACTGTCAACTCTCCAAATTATCAAGATTCAAATCATCCTTTGAACAAAAGGGCATGGTTAACAATTGCAGTCATATTCATACAACTAGACGAAAATATTATCAATTATGATAGTATTCTTATTTGGTAGTAAGAGTGAACGAGAGTGAGTTCCTAAATATCGTCAGTAAATTGCCATCTTTCAGTGTATCTAATGTTCTGCCATTCTTTTCCTCTGACAGATATGCCAGGCTTTTTTTAACGAGAATGCGAAAAAAAGGGATTGTAAAGACACTCGCCTATGGCATTTATACCAGCCAGGACGATCCATTTATCTACTGCACACACATTTTTTACCC
>DAICSO010000062.1:0-6209 GCA_027368075.1 bacterium | reverse complement strand
CTTCTCTTATTGCGTCGTTAGAGTGCCCGAAAATAGCAACGCCATAGCCGCTCATGAAATCAAGATATTCCTTTCCATCCATATCCCAGATTTTTGTCCCCCTGGCTCTGGCAGCCACCACGGGTATTTTCTGATAGGTTCCGGCAAGATAACGATCTTCGACCTCCTCCGTAAATCGGTTTTTCATCATTTTGTGATCACTGTCCTTTTTTTCGAACTTATTGCACCTGATATTGGCATTGCCCCGTTTCCGTTAGCAATAATTACCTCAGAAGTCCCAGCCTCTATGGACTCAATTGCAGCCATGATCTTTTTGTCCATGCCGTTCCCGACCAACTTCAGGATTTCCCTGGCTTGTGCAAGATCCAGTTTCTCTACAATTTTACCATTGAATATTATACCATCAACATCCGTCAGCAGGATCAGTCGGCTGGCTTTTAGTTCTCCAGCAATCGCTGATGCGGCTCTGTCCCCGTCTACGTTTAGAGGCTCATGCTCAAGCCCGACAGCTATAGGGGCAATAACAGGAGTTATTTTTTCTGAAAGCAGATGTGCTATGAGGCTCCCATCCACAGACAGTATCTTTCCCGTGTAACCGCCATCGATAAACATTCTCCTTCCCTTCTCGTTTATTGTTATGAGCCTTCTTTTCCTCTCCGCAATAATTGTAGGTCCATCTATACCGGACATCCCGAAGGATTTCATTCCGGCCCTTTGCAGTGCAAGAACTATTGATGCATTGATGCTGCCACGCATAGCCATGACGTATACTGACATTGTTTCGGCATCAGTGTATCTGCTCCTGATTCCCTCGGGTGAGGTAATGAATTTTGTTTCCATGTTCAGCCTGCTGCAGAGATCAGTGACGGCAGGTCCACCCCCATGCACAAGGATATAGTTGCCTTCCTCCTGCGTTGAAATGTCCCTGATCAAGCTTTCCCTGACGCCAGACTTCATGAGACTCCCACCCAACTTCAAAACCGTTACCAAAACTCACACCAGTCTCATTGGAGGCATCATTAACCCTGCCCGTTCATCAAAACCTTCCATGACATTCATGGATTGAATCGCATTTCCGGCTGCACCTTTTATGAGATTGTCTATTGATCCAAGGGCAATAACCCTCCTCACGTGTTGATCGATAACAAAACCAAGATCTACGAAATTAGAACCCACTACAAGCTTTGGGTCGGGATATTTATAGAGTCCGTTTGGATCCATCATGAACCTCACAAATGGTTCCTTCCCGTACATCGCGCGATAAGCGTTCCATAGGTCCGACATTTTCAGCTCTCTGTCAACAAAAACGCTGCTCGTGGTCAGAATTCCACGAACCATGTTGACCGAGTGAGCCGACATGGTAACTGTGGTTTTGACCCCGGAAACGATGGAAAGTTCCTGCTCAATTTCTCCTATATGCCTGTGACCTGAAGGACTGTATATCCTGACTGAGTTGTATCTTTCCGAGAAATGCGTCGCGATCGACGGCTTATTTCCGGATCCGGACGAGCCTATTTTGGCATCAACAACTGCCACCCCATTTATCAGACCTGCCTTTGCGAGTGGTGCAATGCTGTAAATCGATGAACTGGCTATGCAACCGGGGACTGAGATAAAATGTGCTGACTTCAGTTCTTCCCTGTGAAGTTCTGGCATACCGTAGACAAATTTTGAGAGAAGGTCTGGTGCCGGATGTTCCCACCCGTACCATACAGGATAGTCAGCAGGGTTCCTGAACCTGAAATCCGCGCTCATGTCTATGATCCTTACCCCCATTTCAGATATTTTTGGAACATGTTCAATGGATGAACCGTGCGGAACTGCCATGAAAATGATATCCACCTTCGATGCGGCTTCTTCCGGAGTGTCCCTGGTAAATGCCAGATCCGTAAACCCCTTGAGGTTTTGATGCACTTTAAAAATATACTCGCCAGAATGCTGCTGAGAAGTTGCGACCTTTACCTGGATGTCGGGGTGCATCAAAAGCAGCCGCAACAGTTCACCTCCGACGTATCCAGATGCCCCCACAATGCCTACTGTCCGCAAGTAACATTACCCCATTCAAAAAAAAAGAAAGCCGGGTTCATTTTTCTGATGATAAAAGACCTGGACATGCAAGTGCCGGAATTGATTATTCTCCCCAGTCCTCTTTTACGTTATCCGCGGCTTTCAGGATAGCGGTTCCCACGCTTACTTCCTTTATCTCATAATCCAGTCCACAATCTCCGCAGCTGACGATCTCACCTTTTAAGGCATCGTCTGGAGCTACTACCTTTCCGCCACACATTGTACATTCCAGATTCATTTTCATTCCCTCGTACATCCACAAACCCCAAATACTGCCAGTTCTAAGCAGCAGTATTTCAAGGAGATTTGTTTTGTTGCATTGCGCCGATTTTGAAAAATTATTAATACTTTATGACCATAATTGGTCATAGTTAGGTTAAAATGACTAAAATGGAGCTGAGTATTAATAAAATAGTCAAAAATTTTGTCACGAATGATATTTTTCTTGCAACCTCTCTCTACAAAGGTTACGTAAATCTTAGCGCCGTCGCAAGAGACCTGGTTCCAGTAATAGAGGCGAAGCTCGGTGAAAAGGTCAACATTGAGGCAGTAATATCAGCACTAAAAAGGAATCGAGAAGCATCCAGACGATCGGATTCGAAAGTGTTCAACGTCCTGTCCGAAACAAGCGTTCAGCTTCTAACCTCCGTTGCGAAGGTCGTTATACCTGTGAAAGAAAATGAAAAAATTTTCAAGAATGTAGTTGACATTAAACCTACCGGCGCCCTGTATATTTCCACAGGATCTGAATTTACAACCCTTATTATAGAAAACCGAAACCTGCCTGCAGTATTGACTATGCTGAGGAGAGGTATAATAGATAAAAGAACGGACCTGGCAGTTATAATTATAAAAGCCCCGGTTTCGTTGCTAGAAACTGCTGGATTCTTGATGTCATTGTACTCGAAACTTGCTTTTACTGGAATAAATATTGAAGAGACAACCAATAGCTACACAGATGCAATAATAGTGGTAAAGGAAAGTGATGCAGGCGATGCATTCATGTCCCTGATTGAACTAATAAATTTTGCAAAATCTCAACAGAAAATGTGATCGGTAGCAAAGTGCGATGCTCGCTCAACCTTCTTGACGTGCCATTTCCAAAAAGAGTCGTTAAGGAATTTATTATCATAGGGAAGCTACAGTTTAATACCCCTGAATGGTGTGCAATTGATTGCGCTATCAAGAAGCAGCTTGACACAGTTCGTTTTCATCCCCTCTTTCAAGTCAAGCGGTCTTCTTGCTCAGTTGTGATAAATGTGGGTTTTTTGAGGACATTTGTTTACATGAGCCAATTCAACGTCACCTATTTTAGATTGAAAATTCAGCGGGAGAAAACCACACAAGCGTCTTTTTGCAATACTCTGATGACAAATATGCGGAGGGCCGGATTCGAACCGGCGAACCCCTACGGAAACAGATCTTGAGTCTGTCGCCTTTGACCAGGCTCGGCAACCTCCGCTCGCAGACCACGATACTGTGTCTATTTATCATATTTTCCATTATATTATTATTCAACGGATAGATCTGGCTTTAATGGATATTTCAGTTGAGTTGGAGTTTGACGACTCAAACGCAGTTGACCTCCTTAGGGTGATTGACCCGGATAACGACAAAATGATATCCGTGGAAGTATCGGGTAGCCACGCAAAAATCACTATTTCACACTTGAAATTATCTTCTCTCTATAATATAGTCGATGATCTGATAAGGGATATTGAAGTTGGCAAAAATATTGAGAGCAGTTTCTAATCACTGCTCTACTGTTATTGAAAGCTTCTCCGTAAGTTCCTTGTACCGGTTCCTTATGGTTACTTCTGTCACGCCTGCCACTTCGGCAACTGCCCGCTGCGTCCTTCTCTCACCGGTCATAAGCGAGGCAATATATATAGCCGCGGCGGCCACACCGGTAGGGCCCTTTCCGGAAGTCAGGTCATTGTCTCTGGCAAGTTTCAGAATTTCTGTCGCTTTCTTCCTGGCGTCCATGGACAATTTGAGCCTGCTGCAGAAGCGGTTTATGTAATCATCCGGTTTCGAAGGCATGATGTTGAGCTTCAGGTATCTGCTCATAATTCTGTATGTCCTGCCAATTTCTTTCTTCTTGACCCTCGTTACAGAAGCTATTTCTTCCAAGGTCCTCGGTACATTGGTAATCCTGCATGCGGCGTAAATGGAACCGGCAACGACTCCCTCTATACTCCTTCCTCTTATCATGTTCTGTTTTACAGCTTTCCTGTAAATCACAGCCGCTGTTTCCCTGACGTCGTTAGGAATGCTCAGATTAGAAGCCATCCTCTCAAGCTCCTGAAGAGCCTGTGAAAGATTCCGCTCTGCTGCGTTGGATACCTTGATTCTCTTCTGCCACTTCCTGAGTCTATAAAGTTGAGCCCTATTGCGAGTTGGAATTGACTTCCCGTATGAATCTTTGTTCTTCCATGATATGTCTGTTGAAAGTCCCTTGTCATGGATCGTGAATGTCATAGGGGACCCTGCCCTGGCCCTGGAATCATTCTGCTCGGAATCAAATGCCCTCCATTCCGGGCCCTGGTCTATGTAGCTGTCGTCTATTACAATCCCACAATTGTTACAAACGAGCTCCCCGCGCTCATAATCTCTTACCAGTTGCGTGGAACCGCATTCGGGGCACTTCGTGATTTCATCTATTTTCCTCTTCTCTTGCTTTTCCTCTACCATTTGTATCACCTGTACACTTTACGTACAGCTCTTTCACCTCACCCGAGGCTGGAAAAACGCTGACGAGACCATATGCTGAGGATACTGGACCAAATATTCTGGTTATCTTGCCAATTGTCTTGCCTGTCTTATCATATATCTTTGAATTCATTTTCACGCAATCATTGAGCCGAATAGTAACCTCTTTTCCTCTCATGTTAAGGATTTCGCATTTTAAATCCATTATTAATTACTATATGCATTTTAAGTATTTAAACAATTCGTAAAATTATTAATATATGCTCAGATTATATTAAAGCATTATTACACCAGATTGTATATGTACACCACTGCATGCAGAACGAATATCGGCTAGCATTTCCTATTCATCAGCGACAAATTGTCGAATATATGAACAGTTCGCCGGTCAAATATATTTCTGAGAAAAGTGCAACATGTTTGACCAAAAAGCTTTAATATTTCCACTAATGTAGTTCGAGTATCGAATTATACTGGTGTTTGTATGGCTACAAAAAATAGTGAAGAAGTTATGAAACGGTGCCCTGAATGCAAATCTGAGCACCTCGTGAGGGACTATGAGAGGGGAGAACTGGTATGTAGCGATTGCGGCATGGTGATCGAAGATTCCCTCATTGATCAGGGACCTGAATGGCGTGCCTTCGACTCAGAACAGGATGACAGAAGGGCAAGAACCGGATCACCCATGACGTTCCTGAGTCATGATAAGGGTCTGGCAACCGAGATTTCGTGGTCAAACAAGGACTATTATGGAAAAAGAATTCCGCACAAAAATAGAGCCCAGATTTATAGAGTCAGAAAATGGCATCAGAGGATCAGGGTAAGTAATGCTGCCGAGAGAAATCTCTCTCTGGCTCTGCAGATGCTTAACGATAACGGTGCGAAGCTTGGTATTCCCAAGGATATAAAGGAGACGGCAGCACTCATCTACAGGAAGGCCGTTGAGAAGAACCTTATCAGAGGGAGAAGTATTGAAAGCATCGTATGCGCTTCTATCTACGCAGCCTGCAGAATGGTAAATCTTCCGCGGACTCTTGATGAAATTTCAAAAGCTTCCGAAGTCAACAAGAAAAAGATCGGGAAAGCCTACAGGCATCTTGCCAAGGAATTGAGCCTCAACCTCAAGCCAACAACCCCGTATTCATATGTAGCGCAGTTCTGTAGCAAGCTGGAACTGGACAAGCAGGCAATTGTAAAAAGTGAAGAGATAGTTAGGAAATCGATAGAACTTGGAATTTCTTCTGGAAAGGGACCCACAGGGGTTGCTGCTGCATCGATATACATAGCATCGGTAATGCTCGGAAAACCAAGGACGCAGAAAGAGATTGCCAGGGTATCCGGCGTCACTGAAGTCACAATCCGGAACAGGTACAAGGAGATAAGCAAGTCCCTGGGGATAGTTGGTCTGGAATAAACCAAGAGATGAGAAT
>DAICSO010000061.1:0-6287 GCA_027368075.1 bacterium | reverse complement strand
GCCCGCAGTCATGCTTGCACTTGGAGCAAAGTTCACCATCGCCAACGTCAGGGGAGACAGGGTTGCAGACGCGGACGGTTTTTTCATAGACACATTCACAACGGCGCTGGAATATGGAGAAATACTCAGGGAGATAACAATACCCGGAAGGGGTGCTCATGAGGCCGGATGCTACATAAAGAACAAGAAGACGGCAGGAGATTTCTCCGTAGCCGGAATAGCTGTGCAGATCAGATTCGACAATTCCGGCATTATTGAAAAGGCAGGGATAGGAATGACGTCTGTAAGCCCAAAACCAATCAGGGCAAGAAAGGCTGAAAGCTATCTCAAGGGAAAGAAGATCGGAGATTCTGTTGTAAGGGAGGCGTCCAGGCTTGTGGTGTCGGAATCAAATCCGTCGACTGATTTCTACGGCACGGTAGAATTCAAGAAGCAGGTGCTTGCAAAGATTGCAGAAGATGCCATATACATGGCTACCGACAGAGCGGAGGAGAATTAGATGGAAAACATAAAGATAAGATCAAAGGTGAACGGAAAAGACATAGAATCTGAGGTTGAGCCCAGAAAGCTGCTTGTTCATTATATTAGGGAAGACCTTGGACTAACAGGAACACATGTGGGATGCGACACCTCTAACTGTGGTGCCTGCACTGTCCTGGTTGACGGTAAAGCAGTGAAATCCTGTACCATGCTCGCAGTTCAGGCCGATGGCAGGGAGATCACTACCGTGGAGGGATTGTCCAGACAGGGCAAACTTCACCCGATCCAGGAGGCATTTCTTGAAAAGCACGGGCTGCAGTGCGGCTACTGCACATCCGGGATGATTATGACATCATTCTGGCTGCTCAGGAAAAACCGGAACCCGACAGAAGAGGAGATAAGGAAGAACCTTTCCGGGAACCTTTGCAGATGCACGGGCTACCAGAGCATCGTAGATTCCATTACCTATGCATCAAAACTGATGAGGGCCGATGAAACTGAGAAAGAAGGGATAATGGTGGAGCAATAATGTCGTCATATTTTACGAGGGCAAAGGACGACCTTGCTTACAATGAAAGGGCATTTGTTGAGGGCAGGGGGCATTTTGTCGACGACATAATAAAGCCAGGGGCCCTGCACATGTCAATAGTCAGGAGCCCATACGCCAGAGCGAAGATACTGAGCATCAAGGGAGGAATGAGCTCAAAGGACCTTGGAGCAAGAATGGCGTCGGTGGGCGAGGGAGCTATGGAGGGAAAGAATAGCGTTATACAGCCAGTGTTCGCCACCGGTTACGTCAACTATGTCGGTGAGGCGGTCGCGGCTGTGTTTGCAGACGACCGGTATAAATCAGAGGATATGCTGGATTCCGTTGAGGTAGAATACGAACCCATGAAGCCCGTAGTCAGCATTGAGGATGCTCTCTCTTCACCTCCAATACACCAGGGCCTTAAAAGTAACATCATTTCTGAAGGATGGAGGGGCAACGAATTTCCGGATCCCGCATCGCCTATTGTACTGGAGGATGTGTTCATGAACCGCAGGATAGCCACGAATCCGATTGAGCCCAGGGGGATAGTGGCTGACTACGACGGGAAAACCCTCAGCGTATGGATATCCACACAATCAGTGCACAGTATCAAGGAAGGACTCTGTGAAGCGCTGGGACTTGGTCCTGATGCCGTGAGGGTGATGCAGGCAGATACAGGCGGGGCCTTCGGTTCGAAGGGAGGACTTTATCCGGAATACGTCATAGCTTCCTATGCTGCCATGAAGTATCGCAGGCCGGTAAAGTGGATAGAGACAAGAATGGAACATCTCTCCTCGACAAGCCATGGAAGAGGCGCAAAGGGAATAGTAAAGATATTTGCCGAAAGGTCCGGCAAGATCACGGGATTGAAGGGGGAAGTGATTGTTGATGCCGGAGCGTACGGAGCAGGTATGGGTGAGTTTGCCTCCCGTTTCATTGCAACAATGATGACCGGCCCTTACATGATAGCAAATGCGCACGTGAAGTCCACATCCGTACTTACAAACAAGGTGACTCTTGGCCCGTACAGGGGTGCTGGCAGGCCAGAGGCGTCATTTTTCATAGAGAGGATGGTCGACAAGCTAGCGGATGAACTCAAGGTCGACCCGGTTGATCTTCGTATCCTCAATTCTGGAGAAAGCAAGTTCAAATCTCCACTTGGCATGGAAATAGATGCAGCCAGGCCATTTCTGGATCAGGCTGTTAAGGAGCTCGACTACAGGCGGAAGGCAAAATCCACAAACAATATAGGCTTCTCATTTTTTGTGCTGGTTCCGGCTTTCGCGCCCGGAGAAACAGCCAGGGTCAAGGTGGATGATGGTAAGGTCAGCGTTTGGCTTGGAGGCAACAGCCATGGCCAAGCGCATGAAGTGTTTGTGCGGAAACTCGTGAACGAGGAGCTTGGAGTTCCAGAGAATCTTGTAACCCTGTACAGGGGAGATACAGGAATGATAAAGGACGGAGTCGGGTCATGGGGAAGCAGGTCAGCCATGGTTGGCGGAGCAGCAGTAGTCTCCGCATGCCGGAAAATGAAGGAAGAGGTAACCATGAAATTCGGCAAATACTCCGTGCAGTCCCTGTTGTCCGGTGCATTTGATGTATATGTTAACGAGGAGCAGAAGGGATCGCTGAACTCATTCGGCGCAAACCTTGCAACAGTAGACCTGGGGAAGCTTGGCAGCGTGAAGGTCCGGGAATGTGCAGCCTACTATGATGTTGGCCGGGTGCTGAACATGGATATGGTCGTTGGCCAGATACAGGGTGGAATGGCACAGGGTATAGGACAAACACTTCACGAGGAGATGGCATTCAATGAGGATGGCCAGTTGCTGACTGCGAGTATATCTGATGCAGGCGTTCCGCTCGCCGAGGATATCCCAAACTTTGAGGTCAAGGTGGCGCAGAATCCATCCCGGCTCCCACATGGTGCAAAGGGGCTTGGGGAGTCACCGACCATAGGAGTACCGACCGCCCTTGCTAGGGCCATAGAGAAAGCCAGCGGAAAGAGGATAAGGGAAACCCCAATAAGGCCGGAACACATCCTCTGATACCATTTTCATTTTTTAATCCTTGAATTCAGTTTTACAAGGTCCTCAACCGTGTCGATATCGACCAGCTTTTCCGGGCTGACCTCTATCTTCTTGACATGCGTTATATTTGCCAATGCCACGGATTTCGCGCCAATGTCTCCTGTCAACTGCAGCAAATCTTCAAAGTATCTTTTCGGGAATATCATGGGGTTCCTTACGTCCCCATCCACGGAGCTGGCGACGATGAAGGAGGGATTTTGCCTGAAAATCGATATAATATTATCAAGTGTGCCTGTGTCAACCATGGGCTGATCTGCAACCATGAACATTATTGCATCCACGGATTCCTTAAAGTATTCCACGGCAGCTGCAATGGACGAGCTGATACCCTTTCCTCTCATTGCATTTGTTATCAGCGTAACTGAAGCTGGAATATAGGCTCTCATAGTAGTGTTATCAGGAATAACAGCCGCTACCCTGTCAGCCGATGATCCAAGAGCGGACTCGACAGCGTGACGGATGATCGTTTTTCCCCCAAGATCCATTATAAGCTTGTTGCCTCCAAACCTTGTAGAGAAACCCGCTGCGAGAATAACAGCACACACTTCAGGTTTTGCATCAATGTTTGCCGGCATTTTCAAACTTTTCCCTGAAACTCTTTATAAGTGTCTTGATATATTTGTCTGCGGCGCCATCAATGGCTCCGGAGCGCATTCCGCCAACTGTCATGTCCACAACCCAATGAACCGTTGTCTTCCCGCCAATCCTCGGTTTTGGTGAATAGTTTGCATTAAGGCGGGGAGACCCCGGGGCCCGGAACCTCTGGCACTGATTTCCACAGGCTCACTCACCCTGCGGTCTTTAATTTCGAAGGCCAGGTCGAACTTCCCTTTTATGAAGGATTTTCCGGCCATGGTTACCAAGCGTACACAGTTTTCGTCAACCTCCTGCAGAGAAAACGTATCCGGGATAATTGTCGTTATCCTTTCTGTGTTTGTCACGAATGAATAGACTTCTTTCACAACAGTCGAAACTTCAAATTCACTGTAAAACTGCATGCAAACCAACCGCTTATCCTGCCAGTCAACATTAACATTGCCATTCCCAGGATTATATTTTCTCTTGGAAACAGATAAAAAACAATTTATAGCAAAAAACTATGGTAAATGGCATTGAAAAACTGGGAATATCCCGATATTATATCCGGGCTTGTGAAGAAAGGGCAGCCATTTGTAGTCGCTACTGTGGTAAGGGTATCCGGATCATCCATTGGCAAACCGGGTTTCAGGACCGTGATCTCATCCGACGGAAAAATTCTATACGGAACACTGGGTGGAGCGTGTCCTGATTCTGCAATAATAGAGAAAGCCAAGCAGGTACTCGAGAGCGGGGAAGCCAGGACAATAAAGGTTTTCCTTGAGAGCACAAAGGAAGCACTCGAGGGCCTTGCCATAAACAGGGACGATGAGATACACGTCGAAACTTTCTGTGGCGGGGTCATGGACATATTCATGGAACCATTCATGCCATCGGATAGGCTTGTGATAATTGGTCAGGGTGGAAAGGATGACATAGAGAACGCACTGGTGAAACTTGGAAAGATGGTGGATATGGAGGTTGTGGTGATTGATCCCAACCCAGTGCTGGACACCAAGCCGGATGTTCTCGTGAATTCCATGAACAATCCTGTCGGTGAGTTCAAGTTTTCCGGTGATGATTATGTCGTGATCCTCACTAAGGGGGCAAGCGATATAGACGCTCTCGAGGCGGCATCGAAGTCAGGTGCAAGATATGTCGGGATGCTGGCCAGCAGGAAACGAATCAAGGCAGACTTTGAAATAATCGAAGCAAAAGGGGTCTCGAGGCAGTTCATGGATTCAATCCATGCACCAATCGGTGTGGATATAGGTTCAGTCACGCCGGAGGAGATCGCTCTGAGCATAATTGCGCAGATAATTTCAGTCAGACGTACCCATCAACCAGCCAGTTGAATATATAGATGCAAAAGCTGCCCGGTTGAATGGTATAAATTACAGTTTAAGACTTGAGTAAAATGAGAAATTATCACTGGGAGTCTTTGCCCTTCAACCCCTTCTTTATCAGTTTCATTTCTTTCTTCTTCTGCTTCATCTCTTCATTGTAGATCTTTCTCTGAAGCTTCTCCCTTTCCTTCAGGACTCTACCCTCAAAGTATTCCTTTCCACCAGCAACAGACCAGAACACTCCTTCTATATTCTGTCCAGTCTTCTTTCCCATCTCTTCCATAACGTCAAGTACGTTTTTGTTTATCTTGACCTGTATTTCAACGTCTTCAGTCATACTAATCTCCAGTTAAACATTAATTATCAGCTTATAATATTTTGCTGGCTATTTTTAGACAGACTTAACACTCTTCCCTATGTGCTGAAATTTGTGTTGATCCTTTCACTGGAGCAGCGATGAAAGGTTTAACAACCTCCTGAAAATCGGCCAGGGTGAGAACAGAAGACATTGAAAGGTCACAGGAATACTTCACGTCAACGGTTGCCCTGGTTACTGCTAAGAGCGGAGAGGTAACAAATGTAATGTCAGCCGAGTGGTCGCTTAGGGTGTCTCTTGACCCCTTCCTTATGGCAGTATTTGTCGGATACGAGAGAGGTACATACGACCTTATCAGGGAGTCTGGAGAGTACGGTCTGAGCTACTGCTCTGATCAACAGGGAAATCTTGCGCATGTGGCGGGAAATAATTCAATCAGGGATGGGAACAAGTTTGAACTTGCTGATTTCAGGACTTTCAAACCGAAACACATCAATGCTCCGTTGATTGACGGGGCGATATCCAATTTCGAATGCAGGGTGATTGATGAATTCAAGGTTGGAGATCATGCAGCGTTCATTGGAGAGGTACTCACTGCCTACTATGACGATTCAAAGAATCCCCTTGTATTCCATGGCGGCAAGTTTTTCCAGTTGGGAAGGCAGATATCAAAATCATGAAAAATTCTTCTGGATACCGGTAGAATGCACCCACCATCAGACTCTTTTCCTGTAAAAACGAAAGAAGGCTGCAAGAGTGCGAGGGGAGGGATTTGAACCCACGAACCCCTAAGGGACAGAATCTTAAGTCCTGCACTTTTAGCCAAGCTTAGCTACCCTCGCAATATATCGGGTTATAACTCGGCAATATAGCGACCTCCTCTCCCAGCTTTCGCAGGGAGCTTCCCACTTCAAAGGTTACTGGCGGAATCTCCATGGGCTTGAATTCCC
>DAICSO010000060.1:0-6336 GCA_027368075.1 bacterium | reverse complement strand
GAATCCTCTTTGCCATCCATGATGGATGAATACCTGTACGTCAGAAGCAAACCTGATGCTTCAGAAGCAGGAAGGACTGAGATGGCATACGATCCGAACAGACCTGTGCAGAACATCACATAAGGTTTTGAGAACGGAAAATATTGCTGGCGGGCACTGCGTCACAAAAATAATTATATCCTGAACTGATGTGACCGGCAACAGGGGGCTGTGGGGTAGCTTGGTATCCTACGGGCTTTGGGAGCCTGAGACCCCGGTCCAAATCCGGGCAGCCCCATGTAATTTATGTCCGAATTCATGCATCCGTACCGATCCCGTCATTTGCCCGTTTCCCTGAAATGTCTCCCCGAGACGGGACCTGACCACCTCCGCAACTTCCTGCTGGTGACGTGGGTATAGCGCTGTATCGTCCTCAGGGACATGTGACCCAGATGGATTTGGACCATGCGTATGTCGATGGGTTTTGTTCTCCGGTAGCCCTTTAACAGGGTCGTGGCGCACCAGTGCCTTGCTGCCGCGTGCCAGTGGAATTTTTTCACTCCCGTGAAAGCCATGTATCCTAACTCGGGAGACCTTGCAGTCTCCATGAACATGCCACTGGGAGATGGTTGAGTAATGGTAGCAAGGCCCATAGCCATCAGGGAAAAGGTCTGCAAGGAGTCGGAGGAGTCCATGGTACCGGTGAAGCTGGAGACAGCATAACTCCAGACGAGGGAAGGGACTCTGCTTGTCTGTACTAGCATTGGAATGTCATGAGGAACTCCATTCCCCATGGGGGTACGAGGACATGAAAAGACTTGAAGACATTCAGGATGCCCTGTATCAGGCAGCGAAAACGGATAGGAAACGGAAATTCTGCACCCTTCACGACAAGGTCTTCTTAACAGACTTCTTTTTCTTTTTGTCCCACACACCCCTTGCAATATAGAGGTAGTAATTTCCACCTATGACCTTCAGCTCAAGTTTCTTTCCATGTTCGCTTTTCATCTTAAGGTACGTGTCTCTCACCGCGACCGGAACATTGTCAATAATTCCCATATGTATTAGTATTTGTGTTAATACTTTTTACATGTTTCCACTGGAAGTGCTGAAAATAAGGGATTTCAAAGAAATCGGTTAGAGTAAGCTAAGAAATTGGAAAGTGCACAAGAATGGCCCATAACATGGGTTCAGCTAAATAAAAAATATGTGTTAGGCCGGAAGTGTTTAGGTACCCAAAAATAGACGTTGAAAGGTTCTTCTCAAATTAGCTGGAGACCTTTGCCCAACTCCACGTAAGTAACCCAAAAAGACCTATCCTTTAGCGAATTTATTAAAGCTGAGTTCTTTTTATTATTCACCTTGAAAAGCTTCTCATTCGATGTGCCAAATTGAACAATCACGTATTCCAGGATATAATTCATGTAAATGCGATATACCAAATACAGGAAAGAAACGCCCCAAGGAAAATAAACAAAGAACATGTAGTTAAATAACATGGTGTATACAGGACTAACTAATATCACTGCCATGATTGCGATATAAATTATCGCAGTGAATAAAATCCTAGAGCTACCTTTGTGCTTGTTTGCTCGATTATAGAAAGTCATTTTCACTTCACTGGTTTGGAATTCGACTCCCCTAAAGAAAATAGAATCTGGTGTGATTTCCAATCTCTCATTTTCAGATATACGCGCTGTTTTCAACTTCCTACACTCCTTTCAAAGGCCACCTATCGCAGTAACGTAGATACTGAGATATGTGATTACGGAGGCCACGAGTCCCTATGCACCTACGATTGCAGCCACTTCTGTGTCTCCATCTCGACCCCTATTCCATTAATCAACATCCGTAAAATTGTATAAATATTTATCTTAGCCAGGCGCTTTTTAGGGTGTTATTGCTTATTTACGGATTTCTCTGCCAGTTCTTAGTTTGAAGTTTTCAGGAAAATTTCTCAAAGCGCCATCAAGGCCGTCAATGATCCTTTTACCGTCATATGTCAGCTTTTCCACAAGCTTTTCCGGGCTCAGTGTATAGTATATATTTCGGAACCCACCCTTCTCAGCCGCCCTTGTATCCTTGAAGCATAGCCCTGCACTAACGAGCTTCTCAAGTATCCTGTGGATGGTACTCTTATCACGGTTAGCTGCAGCAGACAGTGTTTCCAATGTTATTTCACCCATGCCATAGAGTGAGAAAAATATGTCAATTTCGGTTGAGTTGAGGGCATAGAGGCAACTGATCAGATCTGAGCAGCTTGCGCTTCCTCTCACTATCTTTCCAAGCGACGAAACGCTCACGCCGTAGTAACACGTAAACGGATTAAACACTTTGCATGGTCTATGCAATACCGTAAAATATAAAATTGAAAAGAATATCACCACTTGTTTGCGATACTGAAGATAACGATGAAAGTTAAGGCGATGCAACATGAACAGTGATGATGAGATAGAAAAGATTAGGATGAAACAGATGGAGGATATAATGAAATCAATTAAGGGAGAAAAGCCGGGCAATCAAGCAGGTCTTGGTGGAGTGCCCATAGAACTCAGCGACAGGAATTTTTCCAGCGAGCTCGTGAAGCACAACATGATGGTTGTGGATTTCTGGGCGCCATGGTGCGGTCCATGCCAGATGGTTCATCCGATCATTGAGGAGCTGGCACGGGAATATGCAGGAAAGGTCACATTCGGCCGGCTCAACGTCGATGACAACCAGTCAACCTCCGCAATGTTCAGGGTTAGAAGCATACCCACAATTCTCATATTCAGGAACGGTAAGGTAGCAGATGGGGTTATCGGGGCAGTTCCAAAGAAGATGCTTGAGTCAAAGATAATTTCGGTTATGAAAGCGCAGTAGGGAGGAAAATGTCAAACGGGGAGAGAGGCACCTACGACGTCGTAATTGTAGGTGGAGCATCAGCAGGCCTTACGGCTTCGCTGTACTGCAGCAGGCAGCAGATGAAGACCATGGTCATAACGAAAGATATCGGCGGGCAGGCTCTCCTGACAAATGAGATACAAAACTATCCCGGATTCGATGAAATCAAGGGCTTTGAGTTGATGACAAAATTCCAGAAGCAGTCAGTGAGCTACGGCACTGAATTCGAGTATGATGAGGTCACAAGAATAGTGAAAGACAGCAGCAGTTTTTCACTGGAAACAGGTTCAGGGACATATAAAGCAGAATCAATAATCCTAGCCTTCGGAAAGACACCGAGAGAACTGGGGGTACCTGGAGAAAAGGAGTTGTCCGGACGCGGGGTATCATACTGTGCAGTCTGTGACGGTCCACTGTATAAGGGGAAGAGGATAGCTGTCATAGGGACGGGCCCACAGCTCATCGAAGCAGCGATTTACCTGGTTGACATCGCATCCGAACTCTTTATTATGAGGACTTCCTCAAGATCAACGGGCGATATTGAATCAATAAGGTCCCTGCAGGAAAGGAAGAACGTGAAATTTATCGACTCAGTTAAGGTAGATGGCTTTGCCGAAACCGAAGCTGGAATCTCGATTCGTACCGGTAGGATCGCCGATACTGGGGAGTTTAACAGCCTTCTTGTTGACGGAGTGTTCATCGAGAATGGTTACATATCGAAGGCAGGTTTCCTGAAAGGGCTGGTGGACCTGAATAGGAGCAATGAGATCATCATTGACGATCTCTGCCATACGTCCCAGGATGGGATATTCGCCTGCGGAGACGTAACAAACATGCCATACAAACAGGTTGTTATCTCTGCCGGCCAGGGTGCAGTAGCTGCACTGTCAGCATACAATTACATCCAGAAAAAGAGGGGCCTGGTCCCTGTCAGGACAGACTGGAAAGGAATAAAAAAAAAGTGAGAACCAACACAACGATCATTGGCAGGGAATCAGATCTAGGAGATACCCGAGTTCTGTAAATGCTTCGCAGGATGGAAATTTCAGGGTGCAATTTCTTTCATCAGATTTCCTGGCACTGGAAGAATGGCCAGTGAATATATTTTATTTTACCGCTTCAATTATTTTAGCTAGCATGCCGTCCACGTCCCTTCCCAGGCTTGAGAGGTTTTTGTAACCTGAAAAAAGTTCAGCAGCATTCTGCGTCACCACATGCGTTTTACCGGAATCCTCATAAACATAGACCCGGACAGGTGGAACAATGCCTGCGCGAATGTCCGCATCAAAAACTTCCTTTGCAAGCTTTGGGTGGAATACTTCAAATATGACATTTCCGCTCACAGTCAGTCCCGCTTTCTTCAGGTTCTCCTGCGCATTTATTCTGGATATTGTTTTTAGGCCAGAACTCTCTATTGCTGTTTGCAACAGGTCAACAGTTTCCTGGAAACCGTATTTCGATGTTATTTCTGTCATATATGCTGGTTAAAATATTCCCCAATTATACTTAATCATTCTGATAAAACCCAGGCGCCTTCATTCTATCCCGTTAATCAATCTATCTATCGGTGCAAAATTTGCACACACATCAGTGTTCTTATACCCCCGCAAATTGATGTCCAGATAGAGATGCCGCAAGAGAGAAAGGAGTCCGATAAACTGCAGGAAATCCAGAACCTGATGAAGTACCTTGGAAATGAAGTTCCTGAGAGTATGAATGCTTTTGGAGGCTTCATTCAGAGTGTCCAGAAAGACGGAAAACTGTCATTGAAGGTCAAAGAACTGATTTCCATAGCACTGTCCGTGAGCTCGCAATGTGAATGGTGCATCCCGTATCACACGCGTATGGCCCTGCAAAATGGGGCGACAGAGGATGAGATTCTTGAGGCAGGAATGGTGGCTGTCCTTATGTCCGGATCACCGGCCCTGATGCACATGATACTATTGAAAAAGGCGCTTGAGGAATTCAAGTCGAAGTAAGTCGATCAGGATATTGAGTCCAGGATTGAAATCACTTCATCCTCGTATTTTTTCACCCTGCTTTCCTCATGGAGGTAGTCCTTTGCCATTTCCGACACCCTCAGCAGACTGACGTGCGATCCCCTGTCTGTAGCAAATATGGACATTTTGCACGGTATAAAGAGACCCATTCGCTCGTCCTGTGCCATGATTTCCTTTGCTGCCAGTGGCTTGCATATGTTCAGGATGTAATACTTCTTGAATTCGTCCTTAAAATTAGACTCAAGAATCTGCTTCATGTCGACATATGAGAGGATTATGTAGCCACCTGCTTTCAGCGCCCTTGATATTTTTCCGTACGTCTCATCAGTGTCCGCATTGTAATCCTTTTCATAGCTGAACATGATTGAATATTCCCTTATCATTAATCAATTTTCATTAGCGCGAACGTGGAATTGCTCATCTTCTTCTATGCATGAATTCCCCAATCCTGCGGGAACCTTCTATAATGTTCTCGTCGCTTGTGGCGTAGGAAATCCTGAAATGCCTTTCTCCCTGCTCTCCGAACGCCGACCCTGGAGTTACTATCACCTGCACGTCTTCGAGCAGTTTCATAGACATATCATTGGAGGTCATCTCCAAGTCGTACTCCGGAAACAGGTAAAAAGCACCCTCCGGTTTAACAAAACTCAGCCCATCTATGCCTGACAGGCTTTTCATTAACAGGTCCCTTCTCTTCATGAAGGCATCCCTGAAGCGTCGGGGGGTTTCCCTGTCATCAAGCGCCGCTATTGCAGCATATTGCGAGACTGAGGTTGCGCAGGTCATGGTCTGCTGCTGAATTATATCGGATGCTCTTATGATTTCGGGGTTTGCCAGCATGTAACCAATTCTCCAGCCGGTCATTGCATAACTCTTCGAGAATCCGCTGAGGGTGACGGTCTTATCGGCCATTTCAGGAATGGACGCAGGTGAAAACGGTCGCTTCTCAAAAGACAGATCCTCGTATATTTCATCGGAGATAAGGTAGAGGCCATGTTCAAGCACGAAATCGCAGAGTTTTCTTATCTCATTTTCCCCGTATACCTTCCCTGTTGGGTTGCATGGATTGCTGAAGATAAGCGCTTTTGTCCTTCCGTCCACGGACTTTTCCAGAGCTTCATAATCGAAACCGTAATCCGCGTTTGTGCCAACACCTCTTGGAACACCGCCATATAGCTTCACAATGTCGGGATAAGAAACATAGTAAGGCATAGGAAGAAGGACGTTATCTCCCTCTTCAAGCAAGGACATCATGGCCAGTGAGACGGAGAATTTTGTCGGCGTGACTATTATGTTCGCTGGGTCTGCGCTTATGTTGTTTATTTCCTTGAATTTTCTGGCAATCTTCTCCCTCAGTTCTGGAACGCCTTTCGATGGAGTGTAATGCGTTTTTCCATTTCTGATGAGGGAAGAGAATGCAAAGAGTACCTGGAAAAGAATTCAAGCAGCCTCAGCCAGTTGATAAACTATGACG